>CAYSAH010000533.1:0-2894 GCA_964428945.1 uncultured Bacteroidaceae bacterium
TACTTTGATCCAGAACGGTAAGAAGCTGAAAATTAAATCGCCTGTTACAGGAACAGTCCGTTTCAACAACGATCGTCTCTCCTCAGCATCTTCAATTATAAATGCTTCTCCATTTTCAGAAGGATGGATCTACCTGGTTGAACCTTTGAAGTGGAATGAGGAGAGCAGTGCATTTCTAAGCGGTCAGATCTACAGTGATTGGTTAAAGTCGGAATATGAGCGTCTAAAGGACTTTCTTTCAACCTTAATAAAACCCTACTCTGTTAATTCTATTATCCTGCAGGAAGGAGGAGAAGTTTGCGACAATATCCTCAGCTTTCTTGGCCCCGAGGCATGGGAGGAGTTTCAGACAGGATTTTTAAGGAATTAGTTCAGGCATTTACATAAAAAATAAAATAATGCAAATTGACAGGAGATTTTTCTTAAAAGCACTTGGACTTACAGGTGCAGCGCTCAGTACAGGACAACCTTTGAATGCAAAACCCTCGATACAGGAAGAAGAGAAAGAATTTTATGGCATCCTTTACGATTCAACGATGTGTGCCGGTTGCCAGGGGTGTGAATTTGCCTGTGCAGAGGCACATGGATTGCCCGAACCCGATTATGAAGATATACCGGAGATCGGGAAAAAGCGAAAAGAACAGTAATAAATGCTTATGAGACCTCTGCGGGGGAGTTTTATGCCAAGACCCAGTGTATGCAGTGCGCCCAGCCTGCATGTGCTGCTGCCTGCCTTACCAAAGCCATGTATAAAACCAGGGAAGGATCTGTTATCTGGAGAGAAGACAAATGCATGGGTTGCAGGTATTGTATGGTTTCATGTCCTTTCGATGCACCAAAATTTGAATATTTCAGTCCGAATCCAAAAATACAAAAATGTGATATGTGCTTCGACCGGGTAAAAGAGGGACTACTTCCTGCATGTGTTGAGAATTGTCCTGCGGAGGCCCTAGTATTTGGAAACAGGAGGGAACTGATAGAGGAAGCGCACAGAAGAATTGCTTTGTCTCCGGAGACATACCATAATGCAATTTATGGAGAACATGAGGCTGGAGGCACAGGGTGGTTATACCTATCAGCTGTTCCATTCGAGGAACTGGGATTCAACACAAACATTCAGAATAAACCTTATCCTGAATTGACAAAAGGCTTCCTTTACAGTGTTCCAACGGTTTTTGTACTGGCACCTGCATTGCTTTTAGGATTACATACTGCAACAAAGAACAATTCAATACAAGAAAACGAAGATGAATAAAACAAAACCTATAAATAGTCCGCGGAATGGCCAGTCTATTGGAAAATTCCTGCTCTCAGAATTAAAACCCAAAGGGAAAACATTTACCTGGTTCAATATCATTTCAGTCCCTGTGATGACATTGGGACTTGTGCTGATTGTGATAAGGTTTGTTAAAGGGATCGGTTCAATTACCAACCTCGACCAGGATGTTCCCTGGGGTTTATGGATAGGTTTCGATGTCGTAACAGGTGTAGCCTTTGCGGGAGGGGCCTATGTTCTTACTTTCATTGTCTATATCCTTAATGTAAAAAAATACAAATCCATTGTAAGGGTTACGGTACTGAACGGATTTCTGGCCTACCTGTTTTATGCAGGTGCATTGCTCCTCGACCTTGGCCGGCCCTGGAACGTTATAAACCCGATTATAGGTAACAGTTTCGGTGTCAGCTCAGTTTTATTCCTTGTTGCCTGGCACTTTCTCCTGTATATGATCGCTCAGCTGATCGAGTTTTCACCTGCGATCGCAGAATGGCTCGGCGCCAGGAGAGCGCGAAAAATACTATCCGGGATGACCCTTGCGGCGGTGATCTTTGGAATTACCCTTTCCATGCTACACCAGTCGGGACTGGGAGCGCTATTCCTGATGGCAAAGGAAAAAATACACCCTTTATGGTACTCTGGATTTATTCCGGTACTTTTCCTTGTCTCAAGCGTCTTCGCAGGACTTTCGATGGTGATTTTTGAAGGCTCCATCAGCCACAGGGTCTTTCATGAACAGATCAGTGAAAAGGACAGGAAATCCCATAACGGAATACTGCACGGATTGTCAAATATTTGCGCCTTTACCATGTTTATTTATTTCTTCCTGCAGGTAATAGTATTTGTTCACGGTAAGCATTGGGACCTGCTGAATACCCGAATGGGATATTGGTTTCTTACGGAGGTATTCGGATTTGTAGTTCTGCCAATGGTCCTGTTTTTCATCAGTTTCAGGAAATACAATGTCAAACTGATTAAAATTGCGGCTATTGTTACAATTGTCGGAATAATCATCAATCGACTGAATGTTACCGTGATCGGATTCAGATGGGATGCCGCAGTACCCTACGTTCCTTCGTGGATGGAGGTAGTGGTGACCTTCACGGTATTGTTTGCTGAAATATGGGTTTTCCGGTGGATTATCAACCGCATGCCTGTTTTAAGGGAATCACCGGAGTGGATCAACCCGGAAACCGGAAAAGAATATCACAATGGAACCTCCTTCAGGCGAGTTGAAAATTTAAAAGAGAAAGTTAGTGAGACTGATTATTCAAAGGTCGAAGCTGAAATGAACGTTTTTAGTCGATCCTGAAAGAATTTCAGATGGACAAATCGCGAATTCATCTATTGATTCGGATAAAATTGAGACATATAGTTCAGGAAAATATAAAACTAGGAAAAATATAAAAAGAATGAATGCATACAGTTTTACAGATATTTTTGATACCAAGGGTATTGAATATCTGGTCGTCATTGGATTTTTACTGATCATTATCCCGACCTGGCTATTGCTTGGTAAACCCTCCAGGCTAAATAAAGGCCTTATAAAATCGATGAACGGATTGAAGGAATCAGTCCTCAGAATACCAAGAGGTTTGTTTTATGGAAAGAACCATAC
>CAYSAH010000534.1:0-2891 GCA_964428945.1 uncultured Bacteroidaceae bacterium
AATCATCCCGATCTGCCCGACAGCAGACAGGTAAGACTAAATGGGAGCAATTTTGGGTGGTATGGGGATGACGATGATCCTTCACCTAATGGGGACGAGAATCACGGAAATGCATGTGCGGGGACAATTGGTGCTAGTATGAACAACAATCAGGGTATCACTGGGGTTGCTCCAAATTGTCTGATCATGCCTATAAGAATAGATCAAAACACACCGTTTATTTGGTTAGCTTATGCATTAGATTTTGCCGTTGATAATGGTGCCGATATTATTTCGTGCAGTTGGGGTCTTGATGAAGAAATATTGACAGAGGAAATCAGTAGTATTATTCTTGAAGCTATTCAGAATGCCATTGACCGTGGAGTAGTCGTTCTTTTTTCTGTTAGCAATTCGGCAAGACACATAACAAATTATAATGGGACAGTTGCATATCCTGCAAATGCAGAGATTAGCTGGCTTTTGTCTGTTGGAGCATCGGATAGAGATGATTTGCAAGCAGACTATAGTCCTTCAAGTTCTTTAATAGATATCGTTGCCCCTTCTCATAAGGCATATCCACCTGAATTTTATTACCCGAATTATGGAGGGATTAGTGGAGAGACATTGGAAATGTGGACCATAGATACTCCGGGTAACAGTGGCCGTAACCCATGGCCATTAAATAGCATTTATCCACACCCGCCAAGCTCAGGGGAGGAATTACCCAGTTCCGGGACAAATTATCTTTCATACACCGGTAGATTTGGTGGGACCTCATATTCCTGCCCGATTGTTGCAGGTGTTGCGGCTTTAATTTTAGCGAAGAATCCTTACATGTCGCCTGAAGAGGTTTACTTAACCTTAACTGAAAGTGCCGATAAAATTGGTAATTATACATACACGAATGGTAAAAGTTATCAGACAGGATATGGCAGGGTAAATGCATACTCCGCCTTGACAGCCTGTGAGCCAGTAAATTTTTCAGATCAAACAGTCAGTACGAATACTGATGTTGAAGGATGTAATGTAATTGTTGAAAATGTAAGTGTAACAAACGGTTCTGAATTAAACATTTCTGCAGATAATTTTACTGTTTTTGCAGCCCCATTTACAGTTAACCAAGGATCTGAATTAGAGGTGAACTGATGAAAGATAGCCCTTAGAACTGTGAAATTACCCTCCTTTTCCTGCGGGAAGAATATATAAAGATAGCCAAAGTAGCACCTTGGACCAGGGAAGATGTTGATAAATAAAACTTCAACTACCAGTTACTTCCGATTTGCTATCGGAATTAAAAACCAGTTTCCCGTTTTCAACGTCAATCAAAACATGTTTCCCAGGCTCAACTTCACCTCGCAGCATGGCCATGGATAGCTGGTCGACCAGCTTTTTCTGGATGATACGTTTCAATGGGCGTGCCCCATATTGCATGTCAAATCCCTCTTTTTTAATGTACTCAATAGCACTATCGGAAAGATCTATTGTAATATCCTGTTTTTTAAGCAACTTTTTAAGCAATTCAAGCTGAATGTGAATTATACCCTCGAGCTGGTCGATGCCGAGCGGACGGAAAATCACAACCTCATCGATCCTGTTCAGAAATTCCGGACGTATATTTTTCTTTAACAGCAGATTTATCTGCTCCTTGGTTTTCTCATAAGCTTCATCAAGTTTTGCTTCAGCAATACCTGTAAAATTTTCCCGGATGATCTCAGATCCGAGATTGGAAGTCATTATAATAATTGTATTCTTGAAGTTGGCGATCCTTCCTTTATTGTCGGTAAGTCTTCCATCTTCCAGCACCTGGAGCAGAATATTAAAGGTATCGGGATGAGCCTTTTCAATTTCGTCCAGCAGGATCACCGAATAGGGTTTCCTGCGAACGGCTTCGGTCAGCTGTCCGCCTTCATCATAGCCCACATATCCCGGGGGAGCACCTACCAGCCTTGATACTGCATGTCGTTCCTGGTATTCACTCATATCAATACGTGTAAGTAAAGCCTCATCGTTAAATAAATATTCAGCCAGGGCCCTGGCAAGCTCGGTTTTTCCAACACCGGTGGTTCCCAGAACAGGAATGAACCGACAGGTCTTTTTTCATCAGACAAACCTGTACGACTTCTTCTTATTGCAGAAGAAACAGCTTCTACTGCTTCTTCCTGTCCAATAACCCGTTTGCGAAGTTCATCTTCGATATGCAACAATTTCTCCCTGTCGGTCTGGAGCATACGGGTAACAGGAATACCGGTCCAGCGTGAAACAACTTCAGCAATATCTTCTGCTGTAATCTCTTCCCTGACCAGCCGTTTCCCATCTTTCTCATATTCCATCAAGCGGTCGATCGTTTCGGACAGCTCTTTTTCTGTGCCCGGAAGGACACCATAACGGATCTCGGCTACCTTACCCAGGTCGCTTTCGCGCTCTGCTTTCTCCGCCTCGTATTTAAGGTCCTCCACACGCTTTTTGATCTGCTGGATCTTTGCCACAATGCCTTTTTCATCCTGCCAGACTGCCATCAGCTGCTTAAGTTCGTCCTTCAGGTCGGCCAGTTGTTTTGATATGTTTTCAACCCGGGTTCTGTCTTTTTCCCGTTTAAAGGCTTCCTTTTCTATCTCCAATTGTTGAATTTTTCTTTCAAGGGTGTCTATCGATTCCGGACGGGAGTTCATCTCCAGTCGCAGGTGGGCTGCGGCCTCATCCACCAGATCAATGGCTTTATCGGGCAGGAAACGGTCGGTGATATAACGGGTTGATAGCTGTACTGCAGGGATAATGGCTTCATCCCGGATCCTTCTCTTATGGTAATTCTCATAGCGCTCTTTGATTCCGCGCAGGATTGAAACGGCATCTTCCTCTGAGGGCTCGTCGACAAATACTTTCTGGAACCTTCTCTCGAGCGCCTTGTCTTTCTC
>CAYSAH010000535.1:0-2887 GCA_964428945.1 uncultured Bacteroidaceae bacterium
TACTGGGTGATGCCAACAATGTTGAAGTTGTAAAACTTCCTGGTTCAGATGAAAATGCACCTGCCAGTTTCCCTGAACTTCATATATTCTGTAAAGCAGCCTGCCAGATCATCAATGGCAGGAAGCTTGATGAAATAGGTATTACAACAGACAACTATAAGAAACAGGTTCCGCTCAGGGCCACCCTTGAGAACAATACAATAACCGGAACCGTTATTTACATTGATTCATTCGGAAACGCAATAACCAATATTTCAACAGACCTGTTCGACAGGATCGGTAAGGACAGGACTTTTACGATATATGTACAAAGCAAGCATTACAGAATAACAAAACTTAACAGGTATTATTCAGAGACAGCCGGAGGCGACCTGCTGGCACTTTTCAACTCGGTTAATTTACTCGAGATTGCGATAAGGAACGGCTCGGCGAAAGACCTGCTGAACTTAAATACAGATTCAACCATCAGGGTGGAATTTAATTAATAAGATGATGAGCAAGAGAGCGGAAAAAATGGAAGCTTTTGGAAGGATCCTGGATATTATGGATGAATTGCGTGAAAAATGCCCGTGGGATAAAGAGCAAACCCTGGAATCACTCAGAAACCTTACGATTGAAGAGACCTATGAGCTTGCAGATGCGATCATTAAAAAAGACATGAATGAAATAAAGACGGAACTGGGAGATCTTCTTCTACATATTGTATTTTACTCAAAAATTGGGGAGGAGAAAGGTGAGTTTGATGTTACCGATGTTATAAATACAGTAAATGAAAAGCTTATTTTCAGACATCCTCATGTATTTGGAGAAAGAAAGGTTTCCGGATCAAGGGAAGTGGTGAATAACTGGGAAGAGCTTAAAATGAAAGAAAACAATGGGACCAAAAGGGTGTTAAGCGGAGTACCCGCTTCCCTTCCTGCACTTATAAAGTCACATCGTATCCAGGACAAGGTCAGGGCCGTTGGTTTTGACTGGGCAAATCCCGGTGATATCTGGAAGAAGGTTGAAGAGGAGATCGCTGAGGTAAAACAAGAGATCGAATCGTTGAATAAGGAGAATATTGAAAATGAATTCGGGGACTTGCTGTTCACCATTGTAAATGCTGCAAGGCTGTTTGACATAGAACCCGAAACCGCCCTTGAAAGGACAAACAAGAAATTCATACAGCGCTTCAGCTACATTGAGGAAATTGCCAGGTCAGGTGGAAAGTTACTGAAGGATATGAGCCTGGAGGAGATGGATGTGCTATGGGAGGAAGCAAAATCACTGGAAAAAGACTAAGACTAGATGGTGCTCCTCAAATTATCGAAGGATCTTTGCCTCAATACAATCAATACCATCTGAATAAAACCGGCAGCAGGTTCGGATGAACCTGTACCGCATAGTTCTGAAATCCTGAATTATTTTTCGTCTTTCTTTGGCTTAGCCTGTTTTTTCGGAGTTGATTTTGCAGGCTCTTCTGATTCTATTTTTGTCTTAACTTCTCCTTCACCCGAATTAACCTCACCCTCCTCTTTTTCAATTATTTCCAGCAGACTTAATTCATGAAGTATATTGTACCAGTTAAGAACCTTACGAATATCAGAAATATAAACACGTTCCTCATCGTATTCGGGGAGCACTTCCCTGAAATACCTTTTCAATGCATCGTTATCTGACTTTGGGTCCAGAGCTGTTCCCCCGTTTTCCTTTGTATGAATTCTTAAAAGTACATCTGCGAGCGGAATATCTTCATTCTCTGCAAAAATTGATATATCCTCCAGTGCACTTACCCTTGCTGTAGGAGGTGCAATAGTTCTCTTTTTGTCTGTTAATGATTCAACAACCACTCCATTCCTGGCTTGTGCCAGGTACCTGAAAAGTCCACCTTTTCCGGCAATTGCCATGAGATCTTTTACTTTTACTGTTTTCATACTTTGATGATAATCTTAAATTTAGCTTATTTAATTCCTCTTTCTTTTTTGATACTGTCGTAGGCGTCTTTTACTTTTCTGAATTTTTCATGGGCGACGTTCTTAAAGTCATCTCCAAGATTACCCACTTTATCCGGATGGTATTTCATGGCCATCCTTCTGTATGCTTTTTTCACCTCTTCATCATTCACAGAGGGATCGATTTCGAGGATCCTGTATGCTGAATCGGTAACACTGATAAACATTGCCTGGATACTTTCGAGGTCAGAGGAAGTAATATTCATGAATCCGGCAATGGTCCGAATAATATCCTTTTCTTCAGACGTCACACCTGAGTCCGCAGCAGCAATGCCAAACAGGAAATGTATCATCTCAAGCCTATACGAATAATCTAGTCTCTGGTTCAGTTGTGCAGTAACCTCCTTAACTGGTATATCCTGCTTCAGAATATCCCGGAGCATAACCAGGGCTTCCTGTGCAGTATCCTGTCCAAATCTTGTATGAAAATAATTCTTAACATAATCAAGTTCACTTTTCATTACCCTGCCATCCGCCTTCATTACAGCAGCGACCAATACAAGAAGGGACGCTGCATAATCTCCTCTCCTTGTAGATGCCTGGTAAATCCGACCCTGGGTTGCCGTGCCGGAAGAACTACCATCAAACATCGATCCAAGTGCCAATCCCAGAATTCCTCCAATTGGCCCGCCAACCGCCCATCCAAGTCCCAAACCTACCCATTTAGCAAATTTCGCCATCTAAGTATTATTTAAATTCAAAAATTTATTGTGCAAATCTACAATTTGTGGAAGAACCATGCTACCAATCTCATTATAAATAATAAAGTCAGCTAATTTTTCTTTTTCGATGTCCTCCATCTGATTCCTCATTCTCATCATCACACTCTCCCTCGACACCTTGTCTCGTTTTACAACCCTATCAATCCTGGTTTCAGGTGAGGCTTTAACAAAGAT
>CAYSAH010000536.1:0-2882 GCA_964428945.1 uncultured Bacteroidaceae bacterium
CGTCTGATCTGCTGCCAGAAGCTCCTGAATCAATTCTTTTGTAAGTAATTCCATTATATATTATTTAAATGTTTCAAAAAACTTCTTCAGCTGATCATTGAATTGTTCCGGATTTTCCGGGTTGCTTAAGTGCCCGGCGTGATCAATGATTTTCAGCAACGAACCTTTTATTTTTTCATGCATAAACCTGGCTGCAGCAGGAGGTGTCAGCTGCGAAAAGACTTTTTATGATCATTTCAAGTTTGTTTTCAGAGCAGATATTTGGTTACAATTATCCTTCACATTAAATCATCCTTATCCTCATCCAGATTGTTATGATTATCTCCTCCTATACTGTAATAGTTATTCTCTTCATCCTCATTCCCGACATTTTCCTGTTCATCATCCAGCTCCGAGCCCGGAATATCCAGATTTCTGCCAGATGCATCATCATTTGATTCTTCCTCAATATATGTCCGGACTTTATCACTTATATCTGAGTTTTTTACTTTGTCAATGTCCTCAGGATCGATGTTTTCCTCTTTCTTAAATTTATTGTAGATATCTTCACTTTCAGGATACACCGGGTATTCCGGCGGATTGTCCTTCAGATCCTTGCCTGGCGCCTGTACCGGAGTATCGGTTTTAAGATTTTTTTTCATATGCACAAATTGATTTAAGGGGATTGGGTTTTATCAATTAGTTTGGGCATAAATTTACGCACATGATTACAGACAAATTTTACATATCTATATAATTGATTTACATAATTCACGCATTTTCACTTGTGGTGCATTTTGTAATCAGAGTCTGCTACTTTTTAAAAATGACATGGCTTACTCAATTATGGTTCAAAATCTTAAGAACATTAATCGAGGTCTTTCAGGAGATGTGTGAATGATGTAAATTTTTTTAAAGGTTGTGCAACACTTATCGGGTCAGAGGTTCCGACATTTACGGAGTGAAAATTCATTCACAATGTAATTGCAAAAATATGAAAAGGACAATTTTTATTCTATCGGCAACAATAACTCTTATTGCAGGAACAATCTTTACCAGCTGCCAGTCAACGGCACAGAAGCAAGATGCCGCCAATGAAAAAGTGCAGGATGCCAGACAAGATTTGAATGAAGCGAAGACGGATGCAAACACAATAGGTCAGGAATTGGCAACCGCTGAAGAGTGGGCAACTTTCAAGAGTGAGTCTGAAGTTAAAATCAGGGATAATGAAATCAGAATTACAGAACTAACTGTAAAAATGAACAAACCCGGAGAGGTATTTGATGAACTCTACAAAAATAAGATTTCTAATCTTGAACTTCAAAACAAGGAAATGCGGACAAGGTTAATAGAATATGAGAAGAGTCAAAGCAACTGGGAAACATTTAAGCGTGAATTTAATCATGACATGGATGAGCTTGGAAAAGCATTGAAGGACTTAACGGTTGACAATAAAAATTAAACTATAAAACCAGGTTGAAAAAGGCGGGTTTCTATCCCGTCTTTTTCAATTTTCTAAAACAGCAATTATGAAACGTAGTGTTAAGAGTTTAGTTGGTTACTCAATCGGTGCCAGTAATGGAGAACTGGGAAAAGTAAAGGAGTTTTTCTTCGACGATAAAACCTGGACTATCCGTTATTTGATTGTTGAAACAGGCACCTGGCTCAATGGTCGCAAGGTGCTTATCTCACCCGAGGCAGTATTAATGCCGGATTGGGAAAATGAAATCTTTCCGGTTAACCTCACTGAGGAACAAGTTAAGAATAGTCCGGAAATAGACACTGAAAAGCCAGTCTCACGCCAACAGGAATTAGAATTGTACGAGTATTATCCCTGGACAAATTACTGGGGAGATGTTTCTACGGGAATAGGTATGCCGGCACCAATGTATCCGATAATGCACAGTGGCGAGGACATTCGTGACGATAAGAAATCAGAAGGCGACCCGCATTTACGCAGTACCAAAAATGTAACGGGCTACAGTGTCAATGCTACTGATGGTGATATTGGGAATGTAGAAGACTTTTTAATTGACGACATTAACTGGAAGCTTGATTTTGTTATCATTGATACTGGCAAATGGCTTCCCGGAAAAAAAGTGCTCATATCACCCAAATGGATAAAGGAAATAAAATGGGATACATCTACTGTAATAGTCAATGCTTCGGTAGAAAATGTAAAAAACAGTCCTGAATATGACCCAAAGAACCCATTAAGTGAAGACTATGAGTCAGAACTTAATAATTATTATGGTGGGATAATTGCCAACAGGTAGTGTTTTGTTCTTTATTTCCATAAATCTTGCAATAGCATTTTAGAAATCTTTCGCTGTATTTGTTTAGATATTTATTGAAGCATCCGCTATACCAGGCGAGCTTACAGTCATTATAATATCACCTGAATCGCGATTACTTTATATTACAACCGGCGCACGTCCCTTCCATACTTTACGTGTATGGCCTGCATAAGTGTCGCTATCTTTAATGTCGGCAGAAATTTTTATTATTGCTGCCTCACCGTAAGTTTGCAGTATGTCAGATTCCATCTCCTTGTCATTTTCAATCCCAACTGCCTTTAGCAAACCGGGTGCAATAAGCGCCATGCCAGGGAAAGAAGTCATTTTTCCAGTGCTCTTCGGGGACGTCTCCCGAGCAGTACCAACTACCTTTTGACGATTCGCCCGGGTAATCAATGGCAGTCCATACAAAATCGCCAATTATATACGGATTGTCATTTATTACCTGTATTTGGGCCTGGTAATGGTTGGGAGCTTTGGGCGACCAGAGAAATGGATTGGATACCGTGATGTTCTGTATAATTTCTTTCTGGCTGTTGTAAGGGGCGTTCATCCATTGCTGGACGCCGAGGCCGTGCGGGTAGTTTCCATGATGCCTGACTGGTC
>CAYSAH010000537.1:0-1249 GCA_964428945.1 uncultured Bacteroidaceae bacterium
CAAGGACTGGACCTTCCTGACCGACGGCAAGGGCGCTGAAACCCAACTGTGGAGTGTGCTGCTGAAAGATGCCGAGCCCGGCACCAGTGACCAGAAAATTTTCCTGCCGGAAAACCACCAGCTTTAATTTTTTTACATGTTAAATGTTTTTGGTTGGGTTGCGATAAATATAATAACAACACGGCCGGGTACAGTTGCAATTGCTGCTGCAATAATGAATAAATACAAGCAGACCGTTGTTCCCCATGTAATCTGCGGTGGCTTTACAAAAGAAGAAACTGAGGACCTGTTAATTGACCTGCATTTCCTGGGACTGGAAAATCTGCTTGTCCTCAGGGGAGACCCGCCTGCCGGAGTAAGGGATTTCCTTCCTGTGGATGGAGGCCACGCGCACACCAATGAACTGGTTGGACAGATCATGGACATGAACAAAGGAATCTATCTTGAAACTGAACTTAAGAATCCAACACCAACATCATTTTCGATAGGAGTGGCGGGGTATCCGGAAAAGCATTTTGAATCACCAAATATCGATGAGGATTTGTTCTGGCTGAAGAAAAAGGTTGATGCGGGGGCTGATTATATAGTTACCCAGCTATTTTTCAATAACAGGAAATTCTTCGAGTTCAGAGACAGGTGTAAAGCTGCCGGTATAAATGTACCTGTTGTTCCGGGTATAAAACCAATAAATACCCTGCAGGACCTTGAACTGCTGCCAAGGGTATTTCATATTGATATTCCCCAGGAACTGTATTCAGAGGCCCGTAAATGCAAGAACAACGACGAAGCCAAAGCACTTGGTGTTGAATGGACCATAGCCCAGTCAAATGAGCTGAAAGCAAATGGGGTCCCTGCCATTCACTATTATACAATAGGCATATCAGATAACATAAAAAAAATAGCCAGTAAGGTTTTCTAAACCAGCTTCTATTTCTTATTTTACAGAATCTAACCTAGTATAATTTGCCATGCGAAAACTGTTTTCGATTGCTATCCTGCTGGTCATTATTTCCTCTTGCAGTGAAAAAATTCCTGGTCCTGTAAACAAGAAATCATCAAAGGAAGTAAAAGTACTTCTTAAAATGTTCTACGATACAAGGGGAGAAAGGATCCTCTCCGGGCAGCATAATTATTCCAAACCAGGGGAATTGCTGCGCTCAAGCGACACGGTAATTTCCAGGACAGGCGAAATTCCTGTTATATGGGGAGCTGACTTCGGCAATGCGAGAATGCGGAAACAAATGCTGGA
>CAYSAH010000537.1:1259-2877 GCA_964428945.1 uncultured Bacteroidaceae bacterium
CGGCAGTAAGTCAGTATAAAAATGGGCATATTATTACACTGATGTGGCACGCTCCCTGCCCGATAGATACAATGACGCGTCATATCGATCCCGTGCGCTATATGCCGGATGAGAAAGAATGGAAGGCCATCATTACTCCGGGAACAAAATTTAATGATATCCTCATCCGGCAAATCGACGAAGTCGCTGAAGGTCTGGAGTACCTGAAGGATCAAAAAATTCCTGTGATCTGGAGGCCCTATCATGAAATGAATGGAATCTGGTTTTGGTGGGGAAACAAACGGGGTGAAGAGGGATTCGTGGCCCTCTGGAAGATTATGTATGAACGCTTCACAGCTTACCATGAGCTTAACAACCTGATCTGGGTCTGGAACGCAAATGCCCCGAGAGATTGGGAAAACGACCAGGCCTACGATTACGATCTTTTCTATCCGGGACCAGAGTACGTAGATGTCCTGGCTGCTGATGTTTATAAACGCGATTACAAGCAATCTCATCACGATCACCTGTTAAAACTTGCAAATGGAAAATTGATTGCTCTCGGAGAAATCGGATTACCCCCTTCGACAAAAGAATTAAATGATCAGAAAATGTGGTCGTGGTTCATGATGTGGGCTAACTGGCCCATCAAAATTGTCGAACCGGAAGAATTAAAGGCATTTTACCTCAATGAAAGGGTTGTAAACTTCGAAGAATTCAAAAAATAAAGGACATACTATAATCCTTCCACCAGGCCGGCAATGGATATTTTATTATTGCAAACAATCCGGACTTTCTTTGCAGAATGATTCAGTACTATCATTTTTCCCTTAAATTTTTCATTGCATGGAGCCGCAATATCGCCAACTTCAAGCAGACCGTTCAAATTGGAAGTTATCTCAATATTCGAACAATCATAATAGAGCTTGAGGTGATACCTGCCAGGAATTAATTTTATTGCAGCCTTTCTTTTTACTGCAAAATAATTAAGGTCTGAAACCCCGCAATTTTTGCATTCAATGTGCAAATTTAACCTTGACCTGTTTATAAAAACTATGCGGGACTTCTTCACAAATGCTGGAGTAATTAGTTAGTTAAATCCAACTAAATATAGTGATGAAGATTATAATTTCTTACACAAACAAGACTTATTGTGTGAGATACAGTAATTTTTGTGTGAAAGTGGTCCGACAGGCAATGAACTGCTAATTACTCTTTGAACAGCGATACCTCCTGAACCTTTACAAGCAATTTAAACGCCTTCCAGTCTTCCTCAATGAACCTGTTCAAATCCCCTTCCATATCCGAAAGCACATCACATGCTTCGTTAATACGCTCCATTTGGTTTGGAGTAACAGGAACTCGCAAATAGGACAGGTACTGCAAGGATGTGACCTTATAATTGAATAATTCCTTATCCTGGTAATAACCTTGAACATCTGATTCCCCATTAAGCTCCTTAACAAAACCCTCAATTTTTTTATCGATCTCCTTCATTGAAACTTCCACTTTTTCATTTGACCCGGTCTTCACAAGTTTTTTAATCGTTGTAAGCGTTTCCCTGCACTCGTATAACTTATTAACTGAACTATTAAAATTCATCAGTAATAATGAATTACTGTCCTGTAACTTTTGTGTT
>CAYSAH010000538.1:0-2866 GCA_964428945.1 uncultured Bacteroidaceae bacterium
AGATGAATTTGAAGTAATCATTACTGAAATCGGAGGTACAGTTGGCGATATTGAATCAACACCCTTTATTGAGGCGGTACGTCAGTTCCGTTGGGAACACGGAGTTGGAAGATGCATCGTTATACACCTGACATACATTCCATATCTGAAGGCAGCAGGCGAGCTAAAAACAAAGCCCACTCAGCATTCAGTAAAGGTACTGCAGGAACATGGAGTACAGCCAGACATTATTGTATGCCGTACTGAACACCCGCTCAACAAAGATATCAAAACCAAAATAGCACGTTTCTGTAACGTGAATATTGATTCTGTAATTGAGGCAATTGATGTGGAAACAATTTATGAGGTTCCTTTAAAAATGAAAAAAGAAAACCTCGACAAAGTGGTTTTGTTTAAATTGAACCTTATGGCAAGAAAGGATACTGAGTTGAGCAACTGGAAAAAATTTCTTGCCAAGCTGAAAGCTCCGGTAAATGAAGTTCACATCGGACTTATAGGGAAATACACTGAGCTTCCCGATGCCTATAAATCTATTCGGGAATCATTCACCCATGCAGCCGCATCCAATGAATGCAAAGTAAATGTAAAATACATTTCATCGGAATTCATAAACGAAAAAAATGTAGGCGAGTTATTGTCTGACCTTCATGGTATTTTGGTAGCACCGGGCTTCGGAGACCGAGGTATTGAAGGTAAAATTCATGCCATCAAATATGCACGTGAAAACAAGCTGCCATTTTTCGGCATTTGTCTGGGAATGCAATGTGCTGTCATTGAATTTTCAAGGCATGTTCTCGGACTGAAAGATGCACATTCCACCGAATTTAATCCCAAAACAGAACATCCTGTGATTGATCTGATGGAAGAACAAAAAAACATAATCAACATGGGTGGAACCATGCGTTTGGGTGCTTATGCCTGCGAAATTGACAAAAACAGCAAGGTAGCTGCCGTCTATAAATCCCATTCTATTATGGAACGTCACCGGCACCGCTATGAATTCAACAATAAATACAGAGAAGATTTTAACAAATATGGGATGCATACTGTTGGGTTAAACAAGGAATCTGATTTGGTAGAAATCATTGAATTGTCAGATCATCCCTGGTTTATTGGCGGACAGTTTCATCCCGAACTTAAAAGCACGGTAGCCAAGCCACATCCTCTTTTTGTAGATTTTGTGAAAGCGGCTATGGCTTACTCAAAACTATGATTCCGGGGTGATAATCACAGGGAAGGAAATATAAAAGGTACTGCCTTTATTCACCTCAGTTTCGTACCAAATACTTCCCCCAGCCAGAGTGACTATTTTTGCTACTATAGCTAGTCCCAAACCCATCCCTGACGACTTTGTGCTAAAATTAGGCAGAAATATCTTATCCTTTAAATTATCCGGTATTCCGCTTCCATTATCTTGTACGCTAATAATGATCCTGTTTTCTTCATTTATTCTGCTTGACAAAATGATTTCGGGATGCCTGTCTGAGGGAATAGCTTGCATGGCATTTTTTATCAAATTGTTCAAAGCTCTTTCCAATTGCTCGTTATCTGCCATGATGTAAGTATCCCTTGTTCTCAGGTTAAGTGAAATAGTTCTGGTAGATTCAAAAAACTCAGCTATTTCCATCAGTATTTTTTCTACATGACAAACTTCCAGTTCAGGTTCAGGCATACGTGCAAACTCGGAGAATTCAGTGGCAATGCGCGACAAGGTATCAATTCGGTTAATCAATATCTCCACCGTTTTATGCAACCTGCTATCAATATCAGGACTTTTATCATTCCATGCACGCAGTAGTTGCTGCAAACTCAGTTTCATAGGTGTCAGCGGATTTTTAATCTCATGAGCCACCTGCTTAGCCATCTCTCTCCACGCCATCTCTCTCTCGCTTCGAGCCAAAGCTATTGCACTCTTTTCGACTTTATCAAGCATATTATTGTATTCAGCAATAAGACTGGCAATCTCATCCCTGCCATCATACTGAATTTTAACATTCGGTTTACCTAATTGTAAATATCCCAAATGTTTCCTGATTAACTCCAAAGGACCAGTAAATGCTCCGGCTATAAGAATTGACATAATGAGGATCAGCAGAAAAAGAAAAACATATAAATTGACCAAGGTTACAATAAATGAGGCTATTTCATCCTTAAGTTCCTTTTCCTTCGAATAATACGGCAGATTAATGTATGCCACAGTTTCATTATCATAACTTTTTAAAGGAGTATATGCTGACAGATAACTTATCATTCCTCCAATTCGTTCTGAATGCAAATATTGAGATTTACCTAAAGAATGTAAATGATAATAAGCTTCACCGTCCATCATGTTGCTTATCAATTTTCTGCTGAAAACTGAAGGTTGTGAACTTATAATCAGCTTTCCGTCTCTGTCAAAAAGGTTGATATCAATACGGTACAGATTGGCTGCAGTTTTAATGCTGGCCATGATTTCTTCAGATCGGAGATCCTTGTCATTCAGGAAGCTGTTCATACTCTCAGCAACAACTCTCACTTCTTTCCGGAGTTGACTTTTCGTATTCTCCACTGAATTCTTCTTTATCAGGTCTATGGTAAACAAAGCTGTTACCAGTAAGGCAATTAAAAGAGATAAAAGAATTACGATCTGTATTTTTGATTTAAAAGATATATCATAAAAAGGATTTAATACCTTCCATAATTTACCTGACAAGAAATCTTCCTTATCAAAAACAATGATAACCTTATTAAGGTAAAGACCTGTAAAAACAAAAATGGTTGAAAAAATAAAAAGAACAGAAAAAAGTGCCAGAGAATTAAATATTTTATTTGTTTTCTTACTCATAATAATTGCAAAATCCCTACTCTGATTAAAAATCAAATGTGA
>CAYSAH010000539.1:0-2865 GCA_964428945.1 uncultured Bacteroidaceae bacterium
AGAAGAATCCTAAAGGGAAATATGGTGTGCACCAGTATTCATATGCTGATTTCGGATTAAGCGAAGATGACATCCTCGAGCCCGCCAGATCATACATCAATAATTATTTTCATGACAGACGATAAAAAAAACAAATATACGAATCCTGCCAGCGCAGTAATTACCGGTCTGAGTGACCTTTTCTCACAGAAGAAAATGTCCTTGTTACTTACTGATGATGACCGTCTCGACGGCAAGAAGGCACTGATTACGGGCGCCAGCTCAGGCTTAGGCTTTGCAACCGCCATACAGCTTGCCGAAAGAGGTGCCCATGTGATCATGGCCTGCCGCAGTGGGGTGCCCCTGAAAGGGGAAGAGGTTAAAGCCCGGTCAGGGTCAAAGAAGGTGGATATGATCCAGGTCGACTTTACACGCATCGAATCGATAAAAAACCTCGTAAATGAGGTTAAATCACGATTCGGAACGATCGACATCTTCGTGTGCAACGCTGCACTGGTCACCAAAGGATCACGGCAATTGCCCAATGGTCTCGATGAGATGTTCATGGTGAACTATTTTTCCAAGTTCTTGCTTGTAAACTGGTTATTGAAAGAAGGTTGCATTGTACCGGGAAACGAACCCATGCCCAGGATAGTATATGTAGCATCGGAAAGTCACCGGAATGACAATGAGATCAATTGGGATACTTTTGGCAGGTATGAGCCGTATAAGATCGGTAAGACGGTTGAATTTTATGGATATTACAAACTATTGCTCGTCACCTTCCTCAACGAGCTCTCCCGTAGGTTAAATCCGGATGGCGAAACCCGGTGTTCTGTCTTTGGGTTGTGCCCCGGTCCTGTGAATTCCAATATCGCCAGGGAGGCGCCAGCCCTCTTTCAACCCATCTTAAAACTCACCTTCAAGCTGTTTTTCCGATCGCCTGAAAAGGCCTGCGAGCCGGTAGTTTACTGCGCTGCTTCAAAGCAACAGGAAGGAAAGGTTCTTGATTACCTGTTTTTAATGAATCCGAAAGAGATGAGCGTCACGGCGACCGATCCTGGCAATGGAAGGAAGCTATGGAAAATGACCGAAGACCTTATAGTGTCACTCGGTCTTACTTTTCCTTCTTCAATTCACTAGTAAATTCTCAGACTATACCCCCTCTTTTGCTCCCGGAGAGTTCTCCTACTCAATGATGAATTTGACCGGCGCTCCTCCTCTAACTCTTTGATTAGAAGCCTGCACTCCAGGATCGGAGGAACAACCAAATCAAATCGATCCTCTTTAAGCTCTTCATGCTTAAGTCTTTTTTTCATTGGAATAATTTTTTGTTGGTCAAATATATCTTTAGAATGTGAACCTAACATTAACACAATCTTATGAAATCATTGTCTAATAAGGATTATAGAAAATCAGAATTCCAGGGAAGAAAGCAAGCCGCTGAATTAATTTGCAACAAATTTGAAGGAGTATTGTTATTAAGTGATGCTCCGTAATTATATCATTTTAATGGTGCTCATATCTGCATATCCTGCATTTTCTCAGGAAGCTGATCAATTCCTTGATGACTTTTTTGCTGTTCAGCAAGATGAGGAAGTATATTTAAGGTGGACCATACTATCAGGAAATACTTGTGATGGTACCCGGATTGAAAGATCTGAGGATGGTGTTAGTTTTTATGAGATCGGTGAGATCCCCGGTGTTTGTGGAAGTCCGGATAAACCGATCACCTATGACTTTACAGATACCAAGCCAATTAAAAACAGGATTAATTATTATCGGCTCCAGCTAGGTTTTTTAGGCATAACTAGTTCCAAAACCGTTGATTTTATTATGCTTGGTGATGAAGGGTATTCGATCCATCCCAATCCGTTCAGTGAGAGTGCAATTTTTCTTTTCAATAATCCGGATGGAGAAAGGTATGAACTGTCCATTTTTGACGATCGTGGTCAGCTTCTGATTAGCTATATCACAAGCGAAAATAAGATCCGACTCGACGGAAAATCCATTACTGCGGGCACATATATTTTCAGGCTAAGTACTGCAGGAACAGTAGTGAAAACAGGTAAGTTTGTTGTTATCTGATCCTTTCAGATCTCATCAATTTGAAAAACATTGAATTCCCAGGGTTTTCGGACGAGGAAAAATCCTTCCTTAACCATGTCTTCCTTTTTCCGTTCGACAGAATAACCATTAAGAAGATCGTGAATTCTGACCAGGTCTGAATGAAGATCATCAAGTGGCAACCGGATTGTGCATTGACTAATATCATTCGAATAATTCACTAAGACCAATGCTCTTTCAATCTCGTTCTTCCAGAAGAAGGCAATGAAATTTTTGTTGGAATAATTGTTATCCCAAACAGGCATTGCCACTATTAATTGCCACTTTCCACTGCAAAAAAGAGGCTGGTTAATAAGCTTCAGAAGTTTTGCATAGAATTGAACGATTTCGCCCGATCCTTCTTCCTGAAATCCGATTCCCAGGTGAACGGAAAGTTTATGCTCATAGCCTTCCAGTTGACCCATATGCAGGAATCTCAATCCCGGGCATAGAAAAGAGATGACCGCTGCGGCCTTATGTTTTTCCGGTGACAGCACGGAGGCTATCCTCGCTTCATCATGATTTTCCAGGAATCTTACGAGCTTTCCCTGGAACTCATTCTCGGCCCAGAAATGCTTGCTGACCCCATCCGTATCAAACCTAAGAAGCCTGTCGTAGAGACGTTTATCATAAGTATAATCGAATCCCGCCTGCTGCATTTGCCACTCCATGTCCCAGTAAACCTCCGCCATAAATACAAAATCAGGATGATGCTTCTTCACAACCTCAATTGCTTTAGGCCAGAAAGGTTGGATATCAATTCCCCATGTGCGTTTGTAG
>CAYSAH010000540.1:0-2864 GCA_964428945.1 uncultured Bacteroidaceae bacterium
AAAGGAATTCCCGGCCGGAACAGTTGTCATCCCAACCGATCAGCGCACAGCCAGGATTATTGCCCATATGCTTGAACCGGCCTCTCCCGATTCTTACCTGCAATGGGGGTTTTTTAATGTAATTTTCGAATTGAAGGAATACTTCGAAACCTATAAAATGGAAGAATATGCAAGGAAAATGCTGGCAGATGACCCTGGGTTGAAGGAAGAATTTGAAAAATGGAAGGCGGATAACCCGGAGGCAGCAAAAAGCCAGTGGTCGCAGCTTGAATGGTTCTATTTCCGCTCGCCTTGGGTAGATGCAAAGCGGAATGCTTACCCGGTGGGACGCGTGATGGAGGCGGCGGAGGTTAAGAAGATAGGACTGTAAGACGTCAGGACTGCAAGACTGTTAGATGGTAGGCATTTGCAATTCCTTTAGTCCCGCCAGGGACGACAGTCTGGTAGATGAAATTCGGATTAAGATAAACCAAGTCCCATCAGGGACGATAGTAAAGTAGCAATAGAACAAACAATAAACCCTGTAACAACGATCGATGAGGTGTTGGAGCAACTCGATGCAATAATTGCTGACTCAGTTAAAAATAATAATCCCCTTGGCTATTTCGCTTACATATACCGGCGGACAACCGCCCAGATCAAACAGGCGATTCTGGAAAGGAAGTTTGAGGATAATGAAAGAATGGAAAAGTTCGATGTGCTTTTCGCGAACAAGTACCTCGATGCTTACCGGATTGGTGCCATTGGCAGCAGCAACGGCCCGGATGGCTTTCAAATCGCCAAGCTTAATGGCTAATTCCTTATAAGAAATTGTTTTCCCATAAGGGATTTTCAGCAGTTCCAACCATACTCTTTTCTGGAAATCAGTGCCTTGTAAATCCAGTGGAAGGTCAAATATTTTTCTTATCCCGCTAAAATATTCATCAATTTGAGTTGAAAATGGCGAGTCCCGGAAACCTGCACTACGCTCTTCGCCCTCAGCTTCATCTGTAAAGACAAGCTTTGACATTCCTTTTTCCGAATATTCAATATTAACTATACCAATAGGAGAATTGTATTGTAAAGTCATAGATCTATAATTATTACACTAAGTTACACGAAGAAGACACAAAGGTCCACAAAGAATAATTTCTTTGCGAAACTTTGTTTTACTTTGCGAAACTTTACGTAACAACCCTATTGTGTCCCCTATTGTGCCCTATTGTGGTTAATATAAAATGAGCTATGAAAAAAACATCTTTAATCCTTGCACTTTTTTTTCTGACAGCATCCTATCTCCTCGCCCAGACTGAAGCTGTAAATATCTACAATCCCGAAGCCGATGCCCGGGCTGATATAGCCACCGCAGTAAAACAAGCCAAAGCTGAAAACAAGCACGTCCTCCTGCAAATTGGCGGCAACTGGTGCCCCTGGTGCGTGAAGTTGCACGGTATGGAAACTGCGGATGCACAGATTGATTCCTTGCTAAAAGCGAACTATATTCTCGTTCTTGTGAATATTCCGAAGGAAAAAGATAAACGCGACGCGGAACTGATGGCATCACTTGACAATCCTCAACGTTTTGGATTTCCTGTCCTTGTTGTCTTAAGCCAGGAAGGCGAACGCATCCACACCCAGGACAGCTGGTATCTTGAACAGGACAAAACGTATGACAGGGAAAAGCTGGTCCATTTTCTGAAGATGTGGAGTGTGGCGGCAACAGGAGGTTGATATGCATAAATTCCCCCGTAATATCTTCCTTTTTTCACTCGCGGCATTCTCTTTCATATTAATGTCATGGGGCTACAATGGGCATCATAAGATCAATCAAAGCGCCCCATTATCCTTTACCCCGGAGATGGAGCAGTTCATGGCGTGGGCCGCTATCCTTGCAGAACATGCCTCTGATGCCGACTACCGGAAGGATGAAGATCCGGATGAAGGGCCCCGGCATTATCTCGATATCGATAATTACCCCGGATTTCTTGCTTCAGGAAGGATCCCCCAGACATACGATTCCGTCGTGTCATTATACGGTGAGGCTTTTGTGATCGACAATGGCGTTCTTCCCTGGGCTACTATTAAAACATATGATTCCCTGGTAGCAGCTTTTGCCCGTTTCGACTGGGGAAAGGCCGTTTTATTTGCCTCCGACCTGGGGCATTATGTCGGCGATGCGCATAATCCACTGCATATTACAAGGAATTATAACGGTCAGTATACAAATAATTATGGCATTCATTCACGTTATGAAACAGGCATGATCAATTCCTTTCAAAACGAAATCGTAATGTCGGGCACTGGGATATCATTCATTACTGATCTTGACGATTACATCTTCGGTTACATATATGCGAATTATAATTATGTGGATTCAATTATGGCGGCTGACACTTATGCCCAGGGAGTGGCCGGGAATACAACTTCTTATGAATATAAGGCCGCATTATGGGAGAAGACCCGCAACTATACTGTCCCTTTGTTTAATAATGCTTCAAATGCACTGGCCGGGATGATTTATTCAGCCTGGGTGGAGGCAGGAAAACCGGATATGAACAGCGGACCGGGGATTTTTGAATTCAATAAAAAAGAAAATATCCTTGGATTAAAAATCAACCCAAACCCGGTTAAAGGGCCTGCGAAATTTCATTTTCAACTTTCCGAAATTACTGATGTAAAAATTCAGATCATGGATGTTCAGGGGAATTTGCTGAAAACTATTATAAAAGAAAACCTCCCGGAAGGTCCGAATGAATTTTCATTCAATCTGTCATACCTGCCGGAAGGTATTTATTTAGTTAGGGTTTGTACAGGGAAATACCTTGAAGCGGTTAAGTTTCTTAAAGTGGATAAATGATCCGATAAATTCCAAATTCCAAGCACCA
>CAYSAH010000541.1:0-2861 GCA_964428945.1 uncultured Bacteroidaceae bacterium
AAAACTCAGAGAATTAATTTCCAGCAATAAAAGCCTAAAATACTTATTCAATGATCGATTTTTCTGCAAGTTTTTCACTGATTTCATTTATCGCCATAAGGCCGGCAGTTCCATACCATTCCATAAGTTCCATACGCAGTGATCCTGCCTGTATTGCAGGATCTGAATGGGTCAGTTTTTCTGCTTCCTCTATGCTTTCCACGTTAAAAACATAGATACCCCTCAAATCTCCGTTACCAAAAAATGGACCGGCGAGAACAAGTTTCCCTTCTTCTGCCATTCTTGTAATATTCCTGAGATGGGCCATTTGAAGAGCAGAAGCGCTGTCTGCGGGAATATCCCTGTTTGGGCCCCGGTATAAAAATGCAAAAATGTATTTTTTCATGCCATATTCATCGGCACCATATTTGCCTGCAAGCTCCTTATCGAATTTAACGCTGCCTGAAGTAGTTCCCGGTGTATCTTTAACAGTGGTATTGTTGCTGCAAGATGCGAGTAATACGATTAATGCTGCCGGGATAATATTGGTAAAACTCATCCTTATCATATTCAAAAATATTATTCTTTATTTAAAAGTATTTTTCTATCGTTTCAAAGAGAACATTCTTTTCAATTGGTTTAGTTATATAGTCATTACAGCCAGCATCAATAACCTTCTTCCTGTCGCCAAGGAGGGCATAGGCAGTTTGCCCGATAATGACAAGGTCCTTGTTAAATTCCCTTATTTTTCGGGTAGCATCGAAGCCGTCGATCTCAGGCATTTTAATATCCATTAAGACCAATCCGATCGAGGAATCGGTTTTGCACAGGTTTACAGCTTCAATGCCGTTCCTGGCATGCAAAATTTTATGGCATCGCTTTTTAAGGACTTCACTTAAGAAATAAAATGCGCTTTCATCGTCCTCAGCGATCAATACGGTCAGGTCCTTTAATTTGTCCATATTATTGACTTCATAGTGAATTATCCGACCTGGCATTTGTAACTATCTTAAATAATTTCAGAAAGATAAAAAAATGTGATCAATACTTCACAGAAATCCTTTTTATCTGTTCTGCTTTTTTATGTATTTAATTGCTTAGCTAAAAGCCTCATTTGAAAAGGAATTCAAGTTCCCAATTTCAATAATATTTTATTCTCTAAATTGAATTTTGAAATCTCCAATAAGACCCATCAATCTGGGACTTTCGCAAATCTTTCTTCCCTGCCAACAGGCATTTTCAAAGGGAACTTCAATCGAATGGTATGTTCCTGTAGTTTTTGAATTCGGGCAAAAAGTACGATGGATACCCTGGCCTTCCAAAGATATTATGCTTTATTCCATTCAAGGAGCCTAAGGATTTTGGACCGTCCACCTGCTATTAAAATTGGCCCCTGTACTTTTCACAAAGACAGTCGTGGGTATTCCGCTTACAGATTTTCTTCCCCAGGTTCGTAAACAGCTTCCTCTTTCACTATCTGTGCATTACCAGTACAATGAAAAACTACAGGGATGGCAGGAGACAGTCTGCCTCGATCTCAACCAGCCAATTTTTATCAATTAACCCACTTACTTCAACAAAAGTGCAAGCCGGACGAATATCTGAAAATGCTTCACCATGGGCCCGGGCTGCTTCTTCCCAAAGTGAGATGTCGGTCAGGTAAAGCCTCGTCCGTATCACATGCTCAGGCTTTCCTCCCGCTTCACGGATGGCATTGAAAATGATCTCAAGGCATCTGAGCGTTTGTTTGTACAGGTCACCCGGGTAAGCAGCCGAACCGTCGGCAGCAATTGGCGCCGTTCCTGAAATCGCAATATGGTTGCCAATCCTTACTGCCCTTGAATATCCTACCGGCTTTTCATAGGGCGAACCTGAGGAAATATTAATTCTGCTCATAACAATCAGTTTTTGAACATCAAGATAATAATTTTAATTTTCCGGAATCTCCGGGAATCGGAAATTAACAGTTAATTTATTGTCCATTCAGGTCGGTAAAATCAGGATTAAATTTTATTTATCCCCGGTTTCAGTTGAATGCTCTGTCCATTCCATTCAAATACCCCGCTGCTTTGTTCAGGAAGTATTATTGAGCCTGAAGTCCTGTTTTTAATGAATTTAAGATCCATCTCAATATCTCCGGATATTGTTGGGTAAAGTGCCTTTATATATTCAAGCTTCCCCGGAGCAGGTGCAATGCTTACAGATTTATATCCGGGGCTTGCCGGCCGGATCCCTGCCACCACACTAAAGAAAAAATGTACAGGGTGTGCTGTCCATGGATGCACTTCGGACCTGGGGTCCTGCTCCACACGCTTTTCCGGTGTGGCAGACATCCCCAGATTTATCATCTCTTTCCAAGGCTGAAGAGCCTCGGAAAAGTTGCCGCTTCCTGTTTTTTCCATTGCTTCAAAAAGGTAGAAATAATAAAACAGGTTTGCATAGCTGTCAAACTCTGTGGCAGGATCCAGGATTTTTTTCATGATCAGCCGCGATTCTTCCATTGTATGATCACCGGCTAAAACCGCAAGTATACTTGCACGCTGGTCAAGGAATGTTTTTTCCGGGTCATCAGCATAAATGCTTTTGCCTGGCACAAAACAAAGCCTGCGGACATTTCCTGCATACTTTCCTGCAAGTCCTGCATACTTTTCTGCAAGTTCCTTATAATCCAGCCATTCAGCAATTTCAGCAGCCTTTTTAAGGGTATAGACATAATTCAATGTTAATATTGCTGAATTCCCATTTCTGTTTATTTCAGAGTTTCCCCCTTTCGGAAGGTACCAGTCGATGAACATCTGGTAATTCGACTTTCCAACCAATCCGTTTTCGTTAATAAGCGATTCATAGTAATCAAATACTTCCTGGATTTCTCCCATGTAGGA
>CAYSAH010000542.1:0-2843 GCA_964428945.1 uncultured Bacteroidaceae bacterium
TCGAAAAGTGCAAAAAGCATATCCAGGGGATCGGCCATTTCGTATCCGCCCAGGTCCTGCATAAGTTCATTGATCGTTGTTACCTGCGGTGCCCAGTGGGTACCAGTGGAATGTTTGGTAAGAAAGCGCTTAAAGAAAAGCCCTGACCGCCTGTTCGGAAATACGAAACAGTGCCTGGCCAGGTTTTCTCCCTGTTCACTTATAATATGTTTTGCTAAGGTTTCTAAAAACATTTTTTAATTACTTTCTGCCACCGGGCGTATGTACAATATTCCGGTTTCGGTTTCCAATTATCTTGTATTCTTTCCTTCCAGGTTCAGGCGATTGAGCTTAGTTGTCTTTACCCTCTATTAAAATATTTTCCCTGCCATGTGTTCCTTTCAGCAAGGATTTCCTCAAATCTTTTAAGTACAAGGTCATAGCGCACTCTCCATCCCTTTTGTGTTGCTGTTCCCGGTGTAACCTCCCCTGCGATCCGTTCAACGATTATTGCAGGATTCAATCTTTCAACAATATCTGCCATCAGCTGAAGGTAGTTCTCCATCTCAAATTCAGTAAATTTTCCCGGGTCTTTCCTGTACTCCCTTTCCATTACTGTTCCTGCAATGATCTGCAACTGGTGGTATTTTATACTGTGCAGGGGAAGTCCGGACAATATCCTTGTGCAGCTGATCCACTCTTCGCGCCCTTCTCCAGGCAATCCGATGATCATATGCCCGCCGCAGTGGATCCGCCTTGCCGCAGTTTCACGTATTGCCCACACGCTTTTTTCAAATGTATGTCCCCTGTTGATCGCTGCAAGGGTACTGTTGTTTACAGATTCAATCCCGTATTCAATAACAAGGTATCTCTCCCTGGCCATTTCTGCAAAATAACCGAGTTTCTCCTCATCCACACAATCGGGCCGGGTACCAATGATGATGCCGACCACATCAGGGTGTTCAAGCGCAGGCTCGTAGATCCTTTTCAATTCTTCCAGGGGTGCATATGTATTCGAGTAAGCCTGGAAGTAGGCCAGGAACTTCTTCACTTTCCTGTAGCGGACCGCGTGAAACTGAATTCCTTCATCGAGTTGCTGCCTTACCGGTTTGCAAGCTTCATTATAAGAGGGATTGAAGGCTTTATTGTCACAAAATGTGCAACCTCCCCTTCCCACCGTGCCGTCCCTGTTTGGACATGTAAACCCGGCATTTACAGTCAGTTTCTGAATGCGCTGTCCAAAGGTCTTCCTGAAATAATCAGAATAGGCGTTAAACCTGCGATCTGTTCCCCAGGCAAATTCCATTTTATCTTACCCTCACTATTTTATTGAGCATCACATACCAGATATATGCCTCTATATCATGGTAGCCCATGTGGGCCAGCAGATCTGCATATTTCCCGACCTGTTTCTCATATTTAGCCAACTCACTGTCACCAAATTTGTAATCCGTTACAAGAGCTTTCCCGTCCTTTACCATAACCCTGTCGGGCCTGAAGCTCTCCCCTCCCGACATGATTTCGCGCTCATTCAGGATCTCCCATTTCCCCGAAAACCAATCTGCAACTTCCGGATTGGAAATCTTCTCACGGATCAGATTATCCAATTTGATTGAATCCACTTCCTTAAGCAATCCGTCCCTCCTGAAATGCTTTATTGCCTTCCCAATATCGCCTGGAACTTTTATGCAGGCAAATATCTCGTGCATTACATTTCCGTAATCCAGGAGCTCTTCCTGCCTGGCATCCGGATGAATGAAATAATCACTGCTTTTCAATCGCAAGCGGAGCTGTTCATTCCTTAACTTAACCGGGTAATTATCGACGATCCAGGGAGTAGTTTGCTTTATCAATGGACGTTTAGACGGCATTAGTTCACCTAAAATAAAACCATGATCATTAAAGGCTTGTGAAATATTCACCTGCTTTTCATTTATCTCCTTTCCGGCTGTCTTTGCACAATGAATAAGAAGCTGTCCTGCGTTCTTCAGCTCCCCGTTTCCGGGAGGCTCAGGCAAGCCGATGATCATAGCCTCTTCAGCCCTGGTCAGGGCAACATAAAGGATATTCAGGTTATCCACGTAACCCATTATAAGCTCCTCAAGGTATTTTGAGGCAAAAATGGTCTCCGTGATCTCACTTTTAAATTTTACAGGGACCACAGGAACACTGCTGAAAGGTGTTCCCTTTGTGCTGCACCAGAGAATGGTATCCCTGTTTCCTGAAGCTGATGTGGTGAGTTCCCAATTGCAGAATGGAAGGATTACGGCTTTAAACTGCAAACCCTTTGCCTTGTGTATTGTAATGATGCGAATGGCCTCCTGCTGTTCAGAGACTGTAAGGGATTTCTTGTTTCCGAATTCCTTCCAGTAGGAGATGAAGTCATGGAGACTCCCGGGTTCGTTTTGCTGCAGATCCAGTATGATCTCCTGGAAGGCCTGTATATAAGGCAGATCCGAATTGTTCTTATCCAGGGAGAAATGTTCCACCAGGCTTTCAACCAGTTCAAAAAGCGGCAGTCGTCGCAATTCCGTTATCCCCGACATAAATCTCCCGCCAAGTTCCTCTTCAAGGGATACGTTTGGCAGAAGTGCTTCTGAAGGATCCTTTTCCTGGTTCCCATTAACAAGTCGCAGGTAATAACGCAGTGTAAGATTGTTCAGATCGTCCTTATCATCACGAATATAATTAAGCAGGCAGAAAATAAGTTTAACGGAATTATTTCTGTCAAGGAATAGTGACTCGTTTGATACAAAATTGAAATTATACTTTTTACCTTCAGTCTCCTGTTCAAATTCCATAAGTTTTTTTGCCACTGCGGCCCCTTCCTTATTTGTTCTCACAAGGATGGCTATTTCTCCTGC
>CAYSAH010000543.1:0-2841 GCA_964428945.1 uncultured Bacteroidaceae bacterium
AGCTAGTTCATTTTCGGATATGAGAACAAAAGCTGGTCGTTACTTTATTTGTTGCTTAAGTTTCCTGAATACGCTTCATTTGAAAAATGGAGCATTAATAACTCTGTATAAAATGTTAATAACTAAAAAAACAGGAGCAAAAATGCAAAGTAAATTTGGGTGCAAATGAGAGTCAGATTCTACATCGAACGGAGAAGGGGGGAAGATGGGAGGCTGCTCACCATACGAAGGCCGATTATCATGACGGTCGCCTTTTATGGCAAAAGGGTGTTGATCTCCACCGGGAAAAATGTTGATCTTCAATGGTGGGACCCTGATAAGCAGTTGGTGAAAGAAATATACCCTGATGCGGGCGCGATTAATGGGTGGCTCAAAACGTTAGAATTTACTGCCAGTGCTGCCTGGAAGGCGCTGGCCAGCCTGTCTGAGAAGCCTGGGGTCAGTGATTTTCGTGAAACTTTTGAGAAGTTGAGGCCCCGGTTTTCAGGAGGGTTCTTTGACGTAATGTTCCTGTTTATGGAAGAGGGGAGCAGGCGGTGGAGCAGCAGCACCTACAAAAAAGTCCGGACTTTCTATGACCAGTTGCGTATATTTGAAAAGGAGGATTCATACATTGTCAGTTTTAAGACTATCAATGAAGAATTCCTTATTCGGTTCCTGTCTAACCAGAGAAAGCAAGAGAAAGCCGAAATGACGATCCTGAAGAATGTGAATACACTTGTCTGGTTTCTTAACTGGGCAACTGATGAAGGTTATAATATTTATTCCACCTACAGGCGCTTCTACAGTATGCTGAATCAGCATCAGGATCAATTGAAAAAATCTTCTGTTTACCTGGAGTGGGTGGAACTGATGCAATTTTTCAACTATTCTGCCGGAGATACAAAAATTGAAAGGGTACGTGACATTTTTTGCCTGATGTGTTTCACCGGGATTTCTTTTAGTGAACTACGCAATTTAAAGAAGGAAGATGTAACCGAGCGATTTTTGATCATTGGAACGAGAAAGGGGAGCAAGCGGCAGGTCCCGTTTAACAAATATTCAAAAGCTATTTTGGACCGCTACGCTAACCGTTACTACCGTGATAATTCAGCACTTCCTCCATTAAGCATGGTCACAATTAACAAGTATCTCCGGATAATAGCCGGGGAGCTTGGACTTACCCGACGGGTAAAAGTCCCTAAAATTGAGGGAGGAATGCTGCCCTTGATGAAAATCATCACAGCCGGAGTAGCAGTGCAGACCTTTATTATGAATTCACTTCAGCTCGATATTCCTCCGGAAGTGATCTCTGCCTTTACCGGTGTTAACAAAGATCAAAGGGTAAGGCTTCTTAAACAGGAAATAGCAAACAGGGAGATGGAAAAATTCAATAATATTCAGCCTCAGTAAAGGAACCACCTGTCTTTTACTCCTGTCTTTCGTAGGGTTAGAATTTGCTGCAATTACTGACAGGTGAGTGCCCGGATTTCAGGAGATCCGGGCTTTTTTTTGAGGCAGGTATTCCTCAAAGATCTTATCCATTGCGCGGAACATATTAATTGAACCTGCTCCATTCAGGCTTTCAATGTCCGCTATTAGCTTTCTGACCTCGTCCCTGTGGTTCTTTTTCTCAAACGCACATTTTACCCCTTCACAATTGAAACCCCGAAGAGATGCATATTCTTCAAGTAGCTTTTCTTCCATATCCAGTAAAGGACGGATGAGTGTTATCCGTCCTTCAAACATGCTTAAGGTATAAGGTAAAGAGCTGATTGAACCATGGTAGATCATATTCAGTAGCAGTGTCTCGAGAGCATCTTTCCTGTGGTGACCGAGGGCAAGTTTGTTGCAATTCAGGTCCATCGTCAGGTCAAATAATGCCTTTCGCCGGTTCCAGGAGCACAGGAAACAGGTCCCTTTTGTTTTATTTACCACTTCACTTATCTCCCCTACTTTGTTAATATAATCTATGCCAAGGGTCGAGCATATCCTTTCCATTTCTTTGGAGTCAGCTTCATATCCGATTCCTTTGACCCGTATATGGGCCGCAGTAATATTAAAATCAAAAGGGAGCGCAGCTTTTCGGTTGGCAAAAAACTCAAGCATGACCATCGAATCCTTGCCTCCGGAAAGCCCCAGCAGAATATGATCGCCCGGGCTGATCATTCCATTCTCACGAACTGTCACAGCAGCCTTGTTCATAATCTTTTTGTACAACTTCTCAATGGCCGTTTTACTGTTCTCCATTTACTGATTTTCTGTTGCAAATATAGAAGATTGATCCTGAAATGGCAGGGAATTCAATAAAGGATCCAGGCAATAATTCCTCAATGCATAATTGGTGCTCTAAATTGCAGATCTCATATTAAGGTATGCTAAACAGGTTTTACAGCCTTTATCGTTATATTGATCACCCCGGTATTATTCACCTTCATTTTCATTATCTCATCAGATGTAAGATATAAAAGTAGAAGTTCATCGGGAATTGCAGCCGGTTTTTCCGATTTCACTTCAATTGCTTCAAACCCTGAACCCCCGATGATTCCCAGGTAATCATCCTTTTTTATAGCCCCTGAGATACAACTGGCGTACATTTCTGCATCATGTAATAACTTTTCAGGTAAAGTGCCATTCAGGACCACATCAGAAATACAGAAATGCCCCCCGGGTTTCAGGACCCTGTAAATCTCTGAAAAGGCTTTTCTTTTATCGGGAACAAGATTTAATACACAGTTGCTGATAACTACATTGAAATAATTATCAGCCAATGGCATGCTTTCTATATCGCCAAAAACAAATTCAACCTTGTTCAGACCTGTTTTTTCAAGATTTTTACGGGCTTTTTCGACCATGGCTTCC
>CAYSAH010000544.1:0-2835 GCA_964428945.1 uncultured Bacteroidaceae bacterium
TCCCTGTTCTCCAGTACACGTCCATTGGTTGTAACAAACTGTTCCTTGTCAAATGAATCGCCGAACCTGGCAGCTGCTTTTTCAACTTCCTTTGCTATTTTTTCTTCATATTTGGCAAGCTTTTCCTCGATAAGAACATCTGCACGGTATCTTTTTTTTGAGTCTTTGTTGTCGATCAACGGGTCGTTGAATGCATCCACATGCCCTGAAGCCTTCCAAATAGTGGGATGCATGAAGATCGCAGAATCGAGGCCTACAACCTCTTCATTCAGAAGGACCATAGAATCCCACCAGTATTTTTTTATATTATTTTTTAATTCAACACCGTTTTGTCCGTAGTCGTATACAGCGCTTAATCCATCGTAGATCTCACTCGATGGAAATACGAATCCATACTCCTTGCAATGCGATACCAATTTTTTGAAAACATCTTCCTGGGCCATTTCTCTGTTTTTATTGAACCACAAAAGTAATCCAAAATGTCAAAGTCTGAAAGAATAGTTTTGATAATGGCTGGACAAACTGATCTTTAAAATAATATATCCAGGCATATGTTTTCTTCATTATTGTTATCTTTAGGCTCTCGTTTGATTTGAATACCTGGATGGAAAAGCGCTATGATTTTCTGGTAATTGGTTCCGGCCTCGGCGGGGTAAGCTTTGCACTCAAGGTTGCCTCCCATGGTAAAGTTGCCGTAATTACAAAAACCAAGCTGGAAGAAACTAATACCCGTTACGCTCAGGGTGGAATTGCTGCTGTTACATCAGAATATGATTCTTACGAAAAACATGTTGAAGACACACTGATCGCAGGTGACGGACTTTGCAATGAGGAGGTTGTGCGGATGGTAGTTAAAGATGCACCTGTCCAGATCTCAGAGCTGATCAATTGGGGAACCAATTTTGATAAGAATTCGGATGGAAATTACAGTCTTGCAAAGGAAGGAGGTCATTCGGAATACCGTATACTGCATCATAAGGACAATACCGGAGCAGAGATCCAACGTGCTCTTTCGGAACAGGTTCGCAATCATCCGAATATTGATCTGTTTGAACACCATTTTGCGATTGATCTGATTACCCAGCACCATAAGGGAAAGATTGTGAAGCGTCACATGCTGGATATTGAATGCTATGGGGCTTATGTGTTGAACCTGAAAGATAACAGCATAAGTAAATTTCTCTCAAAGGCAACCCTGGTGGGAACCGGAGGAGCAGGTCATCTCTATGCAGCGACAACAAATCCTGAAATTGCTACGGGCGATGGTATTGCTATGGTGTACCGGGCAAAGGGGGTAATTGAAAACATGGAATTTGTTCAGTTTCACCCGACTTCATTGTTCAATCCTGGAGTGACCCCATCCTTCCTGATAACCGAGGCCATGAGAGGATATGGAGGGATACTCAGGAACCAGAAGGGTGAAGATTTCATGAAGAGATATGATGAGAGGGGTAGCCTTGCCCCCAGGGATATTGTGGCAAGAGCAATCGACAATGAATTGAAAATTTCAGGAAATGAATTCCTCTATCTTGATTGTACCCATCTTGAGGAAGAGGGGCTTAAGGAGCATTTTCCGAATATAACCGAAAAGTGCAATTCTTTGGGGATCGACATAGCAAGAGATATGATACCGGTTGTTCCTGCAGCGCATTATATTTGTGGAGGAATAAAAGTTGATAAAAACGGGCAGAGTTGGATCAATAGATTATATGCTGTAGGAGAGGCTTCTTCCACAGGCTTGCACGGGGCAAACAGGCTTGCCTCAAATTCACTGATCGAAGCAATAGTATTTTCTGACAGGGCGTCAAAGTTTGCTATTGAGCAGGCCAAAAGTACATCCTTTGAAGAGTCGATACCGGATTGGGATGATAAGGGCACGACCCATAACGAGGAGATGATCCTCATCACGCAGAATCAGAAGGAGGTTAGGCAGATTATGACCAACTATGTTGGTATAGTTCGTTCCGACCTGAGGCTTGAAAGGGCTTTTGCAAGACTTGAGATCATTTACCGTGAAACTGAATACCTTTACAAAAAGTCAAAATTATCGAAAGAAATCTGTGAGCTTCGGAACCTGATCAACGTCGGTTATCTGGTCATAAAAATGGCCCAGTCAAGGAAGGAAAGCAGGGGTTTGCATTACAATATTGACTATCCAAAAAGGAGGGATTAATCTTTAGCGTTCCTCCAAAACGATACCTGAATATAGAGTCATAACTTCACAATCATTTATTGCACGATTATATATATGAATATCATCAATCGCACCCTTAAAATAACGATGATTTAACACCCTGCCAATTCCTAAAGCCGCGTTTATAAGACCATAATCGTTGACTGAAAATATATTCCCCGGGTAGGGTCTTGTACCCATCAGTTGCCCGTTTACATAATATTTTATTATTGAAGAAGTAACAGTTATTGCAGCAAACATCCATTTATTCTTTTGAATTCTAAAGGAATAGTCAATTATATTTTCAGCGCCACCATTATGAAATACCACACAGTCATGGTTGTCAATATTAGATACCCAGATCTTAGTTAGTCCGTTTCTAAGATATGGATGGTCACTTGTATATAGAATTTTTATTGAAATATCTTTATCTCCATCCACCCAGACAGGTATTTCTTCTGCTTTGAACCAGAAACAGACAGACCTTTCCGGGTAATCATAATCCTCACCAAGTTCAATATAATCATCTGAGCCATCGAAATAATAGGCGGAATTTTGATTCCCGAACCTGTCAATTCCAGGAATCGGGCCAAATATTTGAGCTGATATTCCATTCCCACTTTCATCACTTGCATTACCATTGAAGGGGAGATACAATATGA
>CAYSAH010000545.1:0-2833 GCA_964428945.1 uncultured Bacteroidaceae bacterium
TTTACCCTTACACGGCTGTAACACCTGCCATGGCAGTGACCATCCCGGGAAAGGGTTCCGATGGCGCTATGGCCTTTGTCGATGCAAATAAAAAACCCTTTAATGGTGCAATGCTTTATAAGATACATATTCCACCGAACCCACCAGCTAAGGATTTCTGGGCGCTGACAATCTATGACTCACAAACACGGTCTCAACTTCAGACCGACCAGAAGTTCCCGTCCGTTGGTAGCCAGACAGAAGGCTTGAAGAGGAACGATGACGGTTCATTTGACGTCTATTTCGGCCCAAAGTCACCAGAAGGCTACGAAAACAATTGGTTACAGACCATCCCCGGGAAAAGCTGGTTCGTGATCCTGCGAATGTATGGTCCACTGGAGCCCTGGATCAATAAAACTTGGCGTCCGGGTGAGATCGAATTGGTGAAATAATCAATAAGAATGTCTCATAAAAATCAATCTGAATACTCTTATGAAACTAAAACAACTCATCCATGTACTGGTTGTCGTATTGCTATGCAGTTCAATTAGTTATCATCTTCATTCCCAGGTTGTGATCTCCCTCTTATTCGGTGATGAGCTCAATTCTGACAAAGTCAGGTTCGGATTGGACGGGGGAGTTAATTTTTCTAATATGAATGGGATAGAGGAGGCCGACTTTCTTGAAAATTTTAACCTCGGATTATATTTTGACATACAGTTGAAAGAAAGATCAAAATGGTTTGTTCACACAGGCGCGCTGTTAAAATCAGATTTAGGGGCAAGGGATGTTGAGGTTTACTCCCTGGAAGAACCTTACCTGGATTCGGCTTTCACCGGGGGCAGCATTGAAAGAACGCTCAAATACATTCACATCCCGGCACTTGCGAGGTATAAGTTCACGAATCATTTTTTCATGGAAATCGGCCCGATGATCGGCATACTGACCAAGGCGACAGATGTATTCTACAATGATGTCAATATGGAGGAGGACCTGTCTTTCACAAACAAAGTGACAGACCAGTACAAATGGTTTGATGCCGGAATCCAGGCAGGAATCGGCTATCACCTGATGAAAGGCACGGGAGTGAACTTCGGCTTACGCTATTACCAGGGACTCATGGATGTCCTAAAGGATAATTCTTCCGATCCTGTTAACAACCAATCAGTATATCTTTTCGTGAGCATACCGATAGGAGCGGGGGAGAAGGCTCAGGCAAAGAAGGCGGCAAAGAAAAGCGAAAAGGATCAGAATCAATAATTGTCAAATCAAAAATCACAGTGAGATGAAATTACGGCGGATCAATTTACTGATTCTAAAAACGATGTGCCTTGTGACTTTCGTAAGCACCTCCTGTACTACTGATCAGGCTAACCATGTCAAGACCCTTGAAATAGCAATGAATGGCCACCAGGTCAATGAAATCCTTGCTTTTTTCAAAGAGGATCTCACTTTTAAAATGGGTGGATATAATGGGCAAGGCATCCTGGAGTTTAAAAAAATTGCCGAGTGGGATAGTGTGCTCAATGCGACCTATTCTTTTTATGATGTGGAGGTACATGGGGATAGCGTGATATTTAAAGCCAGGCTTTCTAACGATCTTATGAAAGCTATGGGATTTGAAAGTGGAATTGCTGACCCGGCTATTCTGACGTATACGGATGGAATGATCAGCCATTTAAGTTTTAATATGACCCCAGAAGACAAGAAAAGGGATCAGCAAATCTGGAGTTCATTTATGATGTGGGCAAAGGATAAAAAGCAGGATCAACTTCGCGACCTGATGCCTGAGGGTAAATTTATTATTGACGGAGTGACAGCTAAGGGGTGGCTCGAGCTTTTCCGGGAATGGAAAAGAGATGTTAACTGAGGTATTCAATATTAATGAATTAACAGAGGAGGCCTTTATGAACAAAGGAGACAATTTCTCAAGATTTGTGGCTGCTGCCCTTATTTGTACATGCACGTTGATCATTACAATGACTCATGCCCAGCAGGAAACCTATAAGATGACCACAGAGATCCCCGCATCGATCACAACCCCGGATGTTGTCGAAACATCGCTTGGAACACTGAAATTCTTCGATGGTTTCCCGGATGCCGCTACTGTACAGAAGGTCTACGACAACCTTGACTTCCAGCGTGCAGTTCAGGCCTACCTTTTAGGCATGCCGGCAGTGAGCATGGCTGCTTTTGGAAGAGCTCTTACTGCTTTCGGACCTGCCAATATCACAATTCCAACCTGGGAAGCACTTATTAATTCGCGTGCAGTTGGACTCACGGCTAACTGCAACACACCATATACAACGATCTGGATTGACCTGCATAATGGTCCCGTTGTGGTGGAAATCCCCCCTGTCGTGCTGGGATTTTTCAATGATTCATGGTCCCGGTATTTAGAAGATGTAGGAATGCTTGGACCTGACAAAGGTCAAGGCGGTAAATACCTGGTCCTGCCTCCGGGATACCCTGGGATGATTCCTGATGGATATTATGTTGTCAGGTCGGTTACATTTGAATGCCTGCTTCTTTACCGGCATTTTGGTGTGAACGGTGATTTTAAACCGGCAATGGAAAACTACCGGAAGTTCGCTAAGGTTTATTTGTTATCCCAAGCCGGTAATCCTCCTGGAAATGATTTTGTAAATCTTTCGGATAAAGAATTTTGTTCCGTTGCTCCAGCTGATCATAAGTTCTGGGAATATCTTAATGAAGTTATACAGGAAGAGCCCGTTGAAGCGTACGACAGGGTTAGCTTAGGCTATTTTGCTTCCATCGGAATTGAGAAGGGCAAGCCGTTTGCCCCGGATGAGCGAATGAAAAAGATCCTTGCAGATGCCGCAGTTGTTGGCGA
>CAYSAH010000546.1:0-2831 GCA_964428945.1 uncultured Bacteroidaceae bacterium
CTCAGGGTTGGAGTGATGGAAAATGACCTTGTAATCCTGGAGGAAGGACAGGAATATATCCTGACAATTAATAAATGCATAGGCACTTCTCAGAAGGCATACATCAGTTATGATCTTCTGCCCCAGGATGTTCAGAACGGTGATATAATACTTATAGACGACGGAAAACTGCAGCTGGAAGTGACAGGAAGTGACAGGAAAGAGAATGTAATGACAAAGGTACTTGTAGGAGGACCGCTTTCCTCGAAAAAAGGGGTTAACCTGCCCAGCACAAAAGTATCCAAGCCCAGCCTTACAGAAAAGGATATTGAAGATGCGAAATTTGCACTTCAGCATGATGTTGATTGGCTGGCACTATCATTTGTGAGGAAGGCCCAGGATATCTGGGATCTTAAAAAACTTATAAAGGAAGAAGGAAAGAATGCAAGTGTGATCGCCAAGATAGAGAAACCGGAGGCTCTTGAGGAACTGGACGAGATCATAGATGCAGCAGACGCCATCATGGTGGCAAGGGGTGACCTTGGTGTTGAGATCGAGTTTCAAAAAGTACCCCTGATACAAAAAAGCATTGTTAACAAATGCATAGCCATGTCAAAACCCGTCATCATTGCTACCCAGATGATGGAGAGCATGATCACCAATGCTACACCAACACGTGCAGAGACAAATGATGTCGCAAATGCAGTGCTGGATGGGGCTGATACTGTGATGTTAAGCGGGGAGACTTCGGTTGGAAAATACCCGGTGGAGACGATCAGAAACATGCAGAAAATCATTGATTCAACCGAATTCAGGGGCTTTCATTTCTTCAGGAAGCATGTTCCAAAAATTCACAATGAAACATTTTTGCAGGATTCTGTCTGCTACAACGCAGTGGTAATGGCCGAACAGGCACAAGCTTCAGCAATAATCTGCCTGACGAATTCGGGATATACAGCATATCACATAAGCTCCCACAGACCTCGTGCGAACATTTTTACCTTCACAATGAATAAGGACCTGCTCAGAAAAATGTCCCTGGTATGGGGAGTAAGGGCCTATTATATTACCGACTGCCAGAATATTAACGACTATGTTGATTATTCCCTCAATTTCCTGCTGAGTCAGAAGCTGATAAAAAAGGATGACCTGGTGGTGCATGTGGGTAGTATCCCTGTTTACAAAAGGGGAAAGACCAATCTGATCAAGCTGAGCAAGGTTGAATAATAATTTTATTTTGATGGAGAATCAATGAACAGGAAGTTTACCCTTATATTGTTGAGCAACTTACTGTTTATTCAATCTGCCCTTTTCTCACAGGTCTCATTAAGATACATTGAGAACCAAAGCCTTGAATGGGAAGAAGTTATCGGATTCTACCAGGAACTTGCCGATCAATTTCCGGAAGCAATCCTGACAGAAGCAGGATCCACCGATGCAGGACTGCCTCTACATCTTTTCATAATTTCGTCTGAGAAACTTTTTACACCCGAAGAGGTTCATACCTCCGGCAAAACGATCATATTGATAAATAACGGTATCCATCCCGGGGAGTCAAACGGGATCGATGCAAGCATAGAATTTGCAAATGATCTTCTCAGCCTGAAAGATGCTTATGCCAGCTATCTCGAAAATACTGTTGTGCTAATTGTTCCGGTATTTAATGTTGGCGGAGCTTTAAACCGGAGCCCCTACCATCGTGCCAATCAAAACGGACCGGAGCAGCAGGGTTTCAGGGGGAACGCTAGGAATCTTGATCTGAACAGGGATTTTGTAAAACTTGATTCCAGGAATGCCAGAGCACTTGTCAGGATCATTCAAGAATGGGACCCGGATATTTTCATTGATACGCACAGCACAAACGGTGCTGACTACCCCTACACACTTACCCTTATTTCGAGTCATCACCAACAACTGGAAGATCCCCAGTCGGATTTCCTGAAATCGATCATGGAACCAGCCCTGTTTGATGCAATGAACCAGTCACCTTATAAAATGTGTCCCTATGTCAATATTTTCAGTAGCAGCCCTGAACAGGGTTTTGAAGGTTTCATGCAGTATCCCAGGTACCTTTCTGGCTACACTTCTGCCTTTCAGATCCTTTCATTTACTGTTGAAACCCATATGTTGAAACCCTATGCTGAAAGGGTCCTTGGGACAAAATACTTCCTGGGAGAGATCCTGAAATTCACCCATGACAATGCCGGGATCATCAGCGAGAATAAAGTTAAGGCTATCAAATCCTCTGAGCTTAAAGAGAAACATGTGCTGCAATGGTATAATGACACAAGCCAGGTGGATATTATCACATTTAACGGTTACCGGGCAAAGACGACGGAAAGCATGCTTACCGGACTTGATATGCTTTACTATGATAAAAACGACACCTGGACAGATCAGATCCCATTCTACAACTACTTTAAACCTAATATAGAAATAGAAGCTCCCGGGTATTATATCATTCCGGCAGCCTGGTATGACATCATAAACAGGCTCAGGTGGAGTGGTTTTAAAATGTTTCAATTGAAAGAAGATACAGTACTACAGGTCGAATCATACTATATTGATGATTTTCAGACAACAGAGGAACCTTATAACGGGCATTACTGGCATTATTCAACAAAAGTGCGCAAAGAGATCTATGATATCGGCTTCAGAAAGGGAGATTATTTTATTCCTGCCCGCCAGAGGGGCTCCTCCTATCTTGCTCAGGTACTTGAGCCCCAGGCCTATGATTCTTACTTCAGCTGGAATTTTTTTGATGCCATATTGATGCGGATGGAATATTTCTCTCCCTACCTGTTTGAATCCACTGCCCAGAAACTGCTGGAAGATGATCCTGCCCTGAAACA
>CAYSAH010000547.1:0-715 GCA_964428945.1 uncultured Bacteroidaceae bacterium
ACCTGCATAATAGGTGGTTGAGCTGGTCTGGTTCTTTACGTAATCCAGGTTGCCCGGTGTAAGTGATGCCAGGGCAGGAGAAGCAGGAATAGCCACCTGCGGGGTGAAGGGTACCCAGTTCCATCCCGGAACCAGGTCAATCATCTTCCCGACCGGGTTTTCAGCTATCCCTGAATAATTAATTCCACATGCACTTTTTGCATTGATCAGGTAAAGACTGCTCGTATTAAAAGTCTTAAGTGTACCAAACCATCCATAACCGGCATAATAGGTGGTTGACCTGGTCTGGTTCTTAACGTAATCACCCCCGCTTGTGCATAGCGACAGCAAGGCATTGGGGGTCATGTCTGCCTGATTCACATTCAGCGAAAACCAGTTCCACCCCTGGATGAAGGACCTCGAGAAGGTAGTTGGAACGTGCAATTCCATGGGAGTTGCCAGGCTGCCTGCGATCGGACCGGGAACAAATCCAACATTTTCAATGATCGAATAAGTAAGGCCGGCAAGCGGGTCATAATAGCTGAAGGTTAACGTTTCTCCACTGAGCGTATTGCTGAATACCTCCAGTTCAAAAACATAAGCGCCGGTATTCGGATAATAAGTCACAGGAGCGATGCCCCTGCACTCTGTTCCGGCAAAGGCCGATAAAAATCCTGAAGATGCTGATCCAGTCGCAAGGTTCACCCTGGCAACTACCAGTCCGGAATCGCTGAAG
>CAYSAH010000547.1:725-2823 GCA_964428945.1 uncultured Bacteroidaceae bacterium
AGGCGCCATGATCAACACTCCAGCCCGCAGGCGCATCGGTAAACATCGTATTAACAAGATCAAAGGTAATTATACTGTCATTCTGGGCGATATTGATGATATCAATCGGAGTTATTGCACCGTTCCAGGCATTTGAATTGGGAGATGTGGTGGATGTAAAACCGGTGACTGTATCCCAGCCGGGGAAACAATCCCCGTCGATTGTAAGTGAATCCCTAATATTGTCTGCCTCCTCCAGGTCGAATCCCTGGTGCAGGGGATCGACATTCACATTACCAAGCGCCCAACCGGGATAATTCAGGTCCACATGGTAGATCAGCATTCCATAGCCGGGAATCCCGTAATCGGACCCGATCCACTGCCTGTTTTCAAGGATGAAAAATTCGTTGTTGGTTGAAGTCTTTATTTTAAAGGCTTCAGGGAATTCATAGGCATTCTGCAGGGAATAGGATCCCGATGCGCTGATCTCCGGTATCGTCATCCATCCGGCATATTCCTTCAGCCAGGCGTTCATCCCGGCAGGGTAAACTCCCTCTTCGTTCCAGGAACCAACCCCCATGAGATCCCAGAAATTCAGGTCGAAGGCATAGCCTCCCGAGCCTTCATAATCCTCGTCGTTCAGGTCGGGAAAGGCCAGGCTGTGCGCAAATTCATGTACCATGGTGCCGATCGAAGTGATCTCGCTCCCTGCATTGCTGTACAATTCCGGACCGATCAGATAATTGTCGAGGCGAACGCCATCATAAACAACACTCAGGTCGCCCAGGTGAAAGGCATGCGACCAGATGCAGGTATCTCCCCCGTTGGTAAACTGCTCACCATAGCCTGAGTGGTACACAAGTATTTCATCCACGTAGCCGTCATTGTCATTGTCGAAAGGTGAAAAATCAAATCCGCCTGCCTCAAGCAAATCCAGTGCTTCCCGCACAAGTTCAAAAGGTGCAATATCGTATCCGTCGGCATCGTTGGAACCATAATAACTCATAGAATGGCTCAGGGTTACCCAGGGAGTTACGCTTGCATTCAATACCAGGTTCCCGTAGGACATATCCATGTAATAATCCCTGAAGCTACCTGTACCGTTGTAATTGGGTTCATTCATCAGCTGATCCATCTGCGTCCGGGTGGCGCTTGCAGGCAAATCAGGAAATTCTGCCAGGATGACCAGCAAATTATTTGTCCCGGTGGAAGGAAAAGGAACAGGGTTGGCTTTCGTGTCCTCCTCCCTGAAATAACTCTTTTTGGCCGCGTCAAACTGTTTTTGGCTGAAGGTGATGTGCTTTTCAAGGTTTTCAACAGCTGCACCCTTAGAGGAATTTACAGGAATATCAGAAGGAAGCATATTTCCCTCAAGGTCCCTCATTGCATACACATATTCCCCCTTCTTATTCTTCAGAACGGAGTATCCCTCAGTTGTTTCGTACCAGTGCAGCATCCTGTCACCCCTTCCAAGCAGTACGAGCTTTTCGCCCGAGGGCTGGCTCACTTCAAGGGGAAAAGGATATGCCGGCATTCCCCGGCTCTTTATTCGGTAGTTTTTATCGATCTGTGCGCCTGCATTCATTGAAATAAATGCCAGGACCAGGCTGAATCCCAGCACAGAACAGAGCGGGGAACTAAGTTGTTTTTTCATTTTATCTCGGTCCGGATTATTGAAATTCTTTTTATTTAAGGCCTTGCTTTTCCAGGGTGTACATACAAAATTCATCACTTAACACTTTCTCAGATTACAGGAGCGTTAACTAATAAAAGTACTACTATCCATCGATACTTATACCCGGATCAATTCAATATGGTTGCGGGAATTTGACCAGCTATACATGGACCCGGATGAAAGCACTTTTAGCATGATTACCGATGATGGACATCATAAGGTGCAATAGATAGATAAAAATGGACTTTCGTCACTTATTTTTAAACTTTAGTCACTAATTATATCAATTTTGACATGATATATATACAGAACTTCAATGATCAGAGGATCGTTGGGATCTTTTTGATTTAATGCGGTAATTTTGGAAGAAAAATCAGGGCTGCTTAATTCCTTCGTGTCCCTTTGTGTCTTCTTCGTGCCTCTTTGTGTAATAGCTGTTACACG
>CAYSAH010000548.1:0-2817 GCA_964428945.1 uncultured Bacteroidaceae bacterium
GTAAACCCGTTACTAATAAGGAATGGCAGCAGTAAGATAATTGTTACATGGACGGCTCACCATCTCATAGCAGTCAATGCAGCAAACGGCAAGCTTCTCTGGAAAATTCACTGCGAGGCACTGAATACCGAACAGCTTGAGAGAAGAAACCGGGTAAATACACCGGTTTATCGCGATGGATATATTCTTGCAGCAAATGGATATGATCAGGTGGCTATAAAGGTTAAGATCAGTCTTGATGGTACAGATCCTCAAATCGTATGGAAGAATACAGATCTTGATCCCCATGTCGGAGGAATGGTACTTATCGGGAATTATATCTTCAGCTCAAATCATGTAACAAATTCCAAGGGCAAATGGATCTGTGTTGACTGGACAACGGGAAAAACCATGTGGATCACTGACTGGTACAACAAGGGGGCAATAATATCAGCCGACGGAATGCTGTATATTATGGAAGAAAAGAGCGGTCATGTCGGACTTGTAAGACCATCAGCAGAAAAATTTGACCTGGTAAGCTCGTTCCAGGTAACAAAGGGTGAGGGTCCCTATTTCTCCCATCCTTCAATAAATAAAGGGAGGTTATTCATCAGGCACGGTGATTATCTGGCTGTCTATTCAATAGCCAAATGACAGCCGGAGAGTGACTGTGGTTCTTTCAGCTTTAGCTCTTCAATTATTTTTGCATCAACCCGGAAAATTGCCGAAGCTCCGTTCCTATTCATTCTTAAGTGTCTCAACCGGATTTGTTGCAGCTGCCCTGAAGGAAAAGTACCCTACTGCACACATTGCAATGATATAGCTCAGCAATCCGGTTGCAATAAAGACCCATATTGAGATATTTATCCTGTATGCAAAACTTTCGAGCCATTTATTCATCATGTACCATGAAACAGGTGTGGCGATGATAAATGCGATCATTATAAGTTTTGTGAAATCTGATGTTAGTAGCCAGATTATTTGTGTAATTCCTGATCCGTTCACCTTTCTGAGACCGATCTCCTTTTTGCGCTGTTCAGCAGCAAACAATGCCAGTCCAATCAAGCCCAGGCAGCTGATAAAAAATGCCAATGCGGTAAATATTCCGAGAATTCTGCCAAGACGGATCTCTCCCCGGTACTGGCGATCAAGACTTTCTTTAACAAAATCATATTCAAAAGGTTGGTCAGGAGCATTTTCAGACCATTTTGATTTAATAAAGGCCAGAAGTTGAGGAATATTTGTTTCAGGTGTGATCCTGCAAGTAACTGAATAGATGTTGCTTTTAAGATACATTGCCAGTCCGCCAACAGGTTCGTGTAGAGAACTATGGTTAAAATCCTTCACAACTCCGATTATAGTAAAAACATCCAATGCAGGCTTATTAACATCAACTTCCCTGCCTGTTGCGGTTCCGATTTTTTTCCCTATCGGATCTTCATACCCGAGAAGTTTTGCCTCTGCCTCATTAATAATTACACTCGATGAATCAGAAGGGAAATCCCTGGAAAATGCTCTCCCCTTTACAATTTTCATGTCGAATGTTTTTATGTAATCATAATCAACCATAAAATGAGTGCAAAAAAGAGGATCATTTGAAAAAATTCCGTCACGAAAAATCGAACCATTGTCCCTGGACGAAGGCGACGGAAGATGATCGCTGATACTTACATTCAAAATCTGTGGATTAGTAAGTAACTGGGTTTTGAAATTATCAATGTTTTTCTTCAAAAGGTAGGTGTTATTTATTACAAGTAAATTCTCTTTATTATAACCAAGATCTACCTTCTGAATATAATAAAGTTGTGTGTAAAGAATCAGTGTTGAAGAAAGCAAGGCGAGAGAAATTACGAATTGACCTACTACAAGGATACTTCTGAATGTGGTTCTTTTCCTCCCGGAAACCATTTCCTTTCTAAGGATCGAAATGGGTTTGAATGATGAAAGGTAAATAGAAGGATAGCTTCCCGCAATAAAACTGATAACAATAATAATTCCAAGTACCATTCCGATAAACCTGATATCAAAATAATTTATCGTCAGATTCTTACCCGCCAAATCATTAAATGCCGGGAGAAATATCTCAGTCAGTATCATAGCAACTATGTGAGCTGCAAATACTATCAGAAATGATTCAAGCATAAATTGAAATGATAGTTTTCCCCTCTGGATCCCGAAAACTTTTTTTATCCCGACTTCTTTCAGTCGTGAGGCAGATCTGGCAGTAGAAAGATTGGTGAAATTTATACATGCCAGAAGTATTATAAATACTGCAATGAGGGAAAATATGTAAACAAATTTTATATCACCTGAAGCTTCAAATTCTCCCACGATACCAGGGGTGAGATGTATATCTCTCAGGTTCAGGAAGCTGAAATTAATCATTAACCCATTTTCCAGAAGCTTTTCCCATGTTGTTGCCAATCCCTGAGCCGCCTGTGGGGCCACATATTTTTCAACCAGCTGGGACATTTTCTTCTGGAATGCCACCGGGTCAGCATTCTTGTTTAATAATAGATATGTCGGGAAGTTAGAATTTAGCCAGACATCCTCTTTATATTCATTGAAACTGTAGAGTGATGCAATAAAATCAAAATGAAAATGGGAGGCGCGAGGGATATCCTTATATACGGCTGTTACCCGAAAATCTCTTCTGTTATTGATTCTTAACATCTTATCAATAGGATCCTCCTGTCCAAAATATTTTTTGGCCATCGACTCACTGATCGCAACTGTATTAGGAAATACAAGTGCTGTTTTGGCATTTCCTTTAACTACGGGGCTTGAAAATATGTCAAAAAATGTTGAATCAGCAAATATTAATTGCTTTTCTGTGTA
>CAYSAH010000549.1:0-2806 GCA_964428945.1 uncultured Bacteroidaceae bacterium
AGTTAGAATCAAAGGCCCAGGTCCAATCAGCTGCCGGGTAATCCTTTTCAACATATATAAGATCTTCATGGTCAAAAATTTCCCCGTCGAATTCAGGTTGGAAACCATGGGGACACTGATTCCAGTCACCCCCGACGAGGATATAACTCCCTTTTGCAAATTCATCCAGAAGAAATCCTTTTAGATATTCCATTTGCTGCAGTCTCAGCGATCCGTCGTCGTAGGCAGAATTATGTGTATTGATGATCAGAAGTTGTTTTCCATTCTGAAGCAGGAAACTGTTTACAAGGAAGCATCTGTCGAGCATGAACAGGCTCATCGGCCAGGAATAATTCCCGGGAAAACTATACCTTGTAACTTCAGAGGGAGTAAAAGCAGAAAGGGTTTGCAGTCCTGAGATTACTGAGCCCATGGGTTCTGAAGGGGGCAGGGGAACAAAGGCCACATCATAGTTTTTGCCGAAAGCAGAGTGATATCCGGGGAATAATTCTGAAATAGTCCTGTAAATATTGTTCCTGTAACTTCTTTTCGCCTTCTGATCCACTTCCTGCAAAAGGTAAAAACTGTTCTCTCCAAAATTCCGGAGGGTTTCAGTGATGCCCTGGATATTGTTATTAACTCCCTCCTTTTCCGGTCTTACCAGCTTTCCTCCGTCGTAGAAAAAATCCATGCTTTTGTCCAGGCCTGCATAACCGATATTCCAGCTTACTGCGGTTAAAACAGAATCATTGATTATCCCAGGATCATCGGAAGAGAAAACTTTTTCTTCAGCTTTTGGGCGGTAATTATCAAGGGTGGAAAAGAGGAGGAAGACTACAAAAAGGCCTGCAAGGGTCAGAATAGTCCAGAGAAATATTCTTAAGGATCGCATGTTAATGAATTTAAAATAAAAGTAAAGAAAGAAATGGGAAAAACATAAAATAGATAATAAAGGATGTTAACAGTAGCAAAGTTCCTTGTTGGGAATGATGGAAATTATTTCTAATTTGGTCGGATAACCAAAACCCTGAACTCATGAAAAAACTATTCATTCTGCTATTTGCTGTCATTATTTCTTTTCCCATTTTGGCGCAGGATGCTGATGACAACGTCTCGCCTGATAAGAAAACCGAAAAAGTTAAAACCGGATGGACCTTTGGAGGCGTTCCTGTGGTGGCATATGATGCGGACCAGGGATTTAAGTATGGGGCGCTGGTAAATGTTTATAATTTCGGAGACGGGTCAAGGTATCCAATGTATGACCAGTCCATTTATCTGGAATGGTCGAGGACCACGAAAGGAAGCGGTATCAACCAGATTACCTGGGATACAGACAGATTGATTCCGGGAATAAGGTCATTTTTTGAGGCGAGTCTGCTGACAGAGCAGGCCCTGGATTTTTATGGCTTTAATGGCTACCAGGCAAAATTTGATGCAAGCTATGATGCAGATCCGCTCGATGACTTGTCGGACAGACTTTTTTACAGGCATTCAAGGCAGCTCGTCAGGGTGAAAGCTGACTTCCAGGGAGAGATTTCCGGAAATAAATTAAGGTGGCTCGCAGGTATTGGATACTATGGGAATAAAATAGATGCTGTTGATGTTGATAAATTGAATGAAGGTAAAACAGAGGATTTGCTTTCAGCAAATAGTCTTTATACCGACTATATCAATTGGGGAATAATTAGTGCCGACCAGGCAAACGGGGGAGGACATACCCTGCTTAAGGGGGGCCTTGTATTCGATACCAGGGACAATGAGCCAAATCCCTTCAGTGGTATGTGGACTGAAATGCAAATTCATTATGCGCCGTCATTTCTTAGTAATACAGACTATGGTTATGGAAGGATAATATTTACCCATCGCCAGTATTTTACAATCATTCCCGACTGGATCAATATTGCCGGCAGACTATCCTACCAGGGCAAATTATTTGGTGAGATGCCATTCTACATGATGCCTTACCTGTTCAATACGGCACCAAAATTAACCACCGACGGAGTAGGGGGATCCAAAACCGTAAGAGGCGTTTTGAGGAACAGGATTGTTGGCGAGGGATTTGCTTATGGAAACATAGAAGTGAGGGGCAAGATTTTAAAAACAAAATTCCTGAAGCAGAATTTTTATATCGCATTATCGGGATTCGTTGATGCCGGAATGGTTACACAGAAATATGAATTGCCTGACCTGGCACCTACTCATCCGGCAATTACCGGTGGATTTATCGACCTGAATGCAAAAGAAGTGCCTCACATTGGTTATGGAGGTGGCGTACATTTTGTGTTGAACCAGAATTTCATTGTAACAGTTGATTACGGACTTGCCGCCAAAGCCGAGGATGGGGATTCAGGTTTATACATTAATCTGAATTTCCTTTATTAGTAGTTTCTTTTGACTTCCTTTCCCCGCTGGTCCTGGCGGTCAAAAACTCTGAGTACCTCCGTGTAATAGCTATTACACAAAGAGGCACAAAGGAGCACAAAGAAGCACAGAGGGGTAGCAAGCTACCGTTTTTTGGTCCACAGATGGACACAAATAGGACACAGATGAGCAGCAATAGGAGTACTTGGGAGTACTTAGGAGTACTTGGGAGTACTTAGGAGTACTTGGGAGTACTTGGGAGTACTTGGGAGTGCCTGAAGGTCTGACACCACATACCTGAATCCTGAATCCAATGGCCTTACACCTTGTGCCTTGTGCCTTGTGCCTTGTGCCTTGCGCCTCGACTCGTTCTGCCCGGGCCCCTGTGCCCCATGCCCCATGCTCCATGCTCCATGCTCCATGCTTTGTGTTCCTTTGCGATATAGCTGTTACACAGAGAGGCACA
>CAYSAH010000550.1:0-2799 GCA_964428945.1 uncultured Bacteroidaceae bacterium
CGCTGTGGATCGGTGATTCGCTGCATGTAGTCGGATTGAGGAGGAGCGCCGGAGAAGTGAATGTCTTCCCGCGTGTACTGCATCGAGGATCTCACTTCGTCACGCAAGGTCATATGAATATCTTTCACTCCAGTTTTCTCTATAATTTCAAGGACATTCTTTTCGTTCACTCCACTGCCGGGCATGATCCGGATGCGGCCATTTGCCTGCCTGACAAGCTTTTCTATGAGATCAATTCCTTCCGGGACACTTTCTTTCTGGCCGGAGGTAAGAAGGATGTCGAAACCCAGGGAGATCAGCGTTTCGACGGATTTAAAAGGATCGAAGGTAACATCGAATGCCCTGTGATGGATGACCTTCATCGGTCGGGCCAGGGCTATGAGTTCACGGCACCTGGCAGTATCGACCTCCCCGGCAGGCGTGAGAATCCCGAAGACCACACCATCGGCATTCAGTGACTTCGCCATCAGCACATCTTCCTTCATGATCCTGAATTCATCATCGGAATAAAGGAAATCTCCGCCTCTTGGGCGGATCATGACATGGATGCCGATATCAAGAAGTTCCCGGGCGGTTTTGATCATCCCTGCAGAGGGCGTTGTGCCGCCTTCATAGAGGTTATCACAGAGTTCGATACGGTCGGCGCCGCCTTGCTGTGCGGCGAGGGCGGAGGTTACCGAGGCGCAGCAGATTTCGAGATTGATGTTCATGAATATATCTTTGATCAAAGGTATTGATTTATGTTCTATAGATGGGAAACTCCTTTTGAACTCTGCTTATGGGGAATGCCTGCCGAAATGCTCGTTGAGCATTCGCACCGGTAGAAAACATTGAGGCAACATCAATATGATAACCCTGTAGGGGTTACACAAATGATTATGAATCCCCTACAGGGATTTTTTATAATGGGGTCCCCGTATTTTCTACCCATGGGGAACCGCTACGCGGTACAATTCGGGATAATTTGTGGAATATGATTTATCCAGCTTGTGGATGAGTGTTTTATAGAGTATTTTTATGTTGAAAATGTTTTGGATGACAATTAGGTACAACAAATCAAGCTGATCGAAAAATTGGTTCCCCGGAGATTACAAGCACATGGTAGTGTGATGCACCATTTTATGATACTGTTTTTCATAATAGCTAGTTTATTATTACAACATTTCGATACTTTTAGTCAAAATAGATGGATTCAACAATATCATGAAGGACTGGATGCTCCTGTGAAAAGCATAACTGAATCTTATGACCAGGGATATCTTCTTGCTGGAAAATATGGGGCAAATTATTCCAAATACAATTGGTTGACGAAGACCAATATTAACGGAGATGTACTTTGGGAAAAGACTATTGGAGATGGAACAAACTCTATAGTTTTCTTAGATATGGTTCAGGATAGTAATGGCAATGTATATTTGTGTGGAAGCACGAGAACATATGATTCTGAAGGAGATCCGCTAGTGATGAAAATAAATCCATGTTGAGAAAAAGAATGGTGTCGGATTTTTTCTACAGAAGGCCATCATGATTTTTCAAGTTGTTTAACGTTAACTTCAGACAATGCTGTCGTGGCAGTACTTAATTTTACAAATCCCGAACCATGGGTTGAGAGTATATGTTTAGCAAAACTATCCTCATCCGGAGAACTTATTTGGAAGCATTGTTACACTTCCTCAGACACTAGTCAGCGAAATGAAACTACTTATGATATTATTTTGACTCCGGATCATGGTTTCCTCGTGACTGGATTTTGCGACTATGAAGATCCGACTTTTCCTAATAAATGGTGGTTACATCCATATTATCTTAAGCTCGATTCTCTTGGGAATTTCGAATGGGAAACAGTTGAATATAAAAATTCTGAATTGGAAGGAGGAATTGGATGGACAACAACGGTTAGCCCCGACAGCTTGTATTACTATGCATCAATAAGCCATCATCATCATGAAACAGGCCTTAGGTCTTGTTCTTTTGTGAAATTAGACCTACAAGGCAATGTAGTCAATGTTTACGATGTGATTACTGGTTATAAATTTGGAAAGTTAACCTATGCTCAGTTCATGAATGATTCCACTCTGGCTGCAGAAGCAGGTTGGGGAAATGTTGAAGATAGTGTTTGGACAACGTCGATAGTTATTGATACTGCTGGAAACTTATTAAATTCAAGGATACTTTTCTATGATATGTATACTAGCATTCTTGACGTCACCAATGATGATAAGCTACTTTATGCTTCTAACACTTTTCAAAACAATCAATTTACAGCCCATCTGACAAAGCTTAACCAACAATTGGAAGATGATACATTATATTCCAAGCCAATCGTATATGACAGCCTCTGTCCCTACCAAATCGTTTCTGATACTATTGTTCAGGATGATTGTGAATTGATTGTGGGGATTATTGAAGACGAGAATACGAGAGGGAGAGAAGGGGAGAGGATGGTGATATGGCCGAACCCGGCGGGGAATAAAATTTCTATTAAAGTCAGCGGTCAACGGTCAACGGTCGGCAGTCAGTTCATTGAAGTAAGAGATATTTACGGAAGAGCCATCTCGTCTTCTCCCTTTCACCCCTTCCCGACCTCAAAAGAAATCACCCTCGACGTTTCAGGCTACCCGCCGGGGCTGTACATCATCACACTCACCGGTGATCGGCAGGAAACACTGTCCGGAAAATTCGTGATCTGCAATTAATGCCCGTAGGGCATTCGCACTGGTAGAAAATACGGAAACAACATCAATATGATAACCCTGTAGGGGTTACACAATTGATTATGAATCCCCTACAGGGATTTTT
>CAYSAH010000551.1:0-2794 GCA_964428945.1 uncultured Bacteroidaceae bacterium
GTATTCTTTTTTCCCGTAATAAACGAGTCCCAGCCTGTGCATTGCGATCGTATTGCCCGGTGCGATTTCAATGATCTTATTGTACTGGCTGATCACAATATCCCAGTTTCCCATGGCTGCAGTTGGATAAATGAGTCCGAACCTGGGTTCTATGGCAAATGGTTTCAGGGACACTGCCCGGTTATAGTAACTCTGGGATTCGGTAAATAATCCAGAAGAATAGCTTAGCCATCCCAGTCTCAGGTTGATCTCGTAGGATTCCTCCTCATAAACATCCTTCAGATTCTTTATGGCAGCCGCCAGGTTTCCGCTTGCCTCATTCAGGTAACTGTCCTGAAAACCCTTTATGGTATTTTCGTATGCAACACTTTGGGCTGTTGTATCGGTCAAAACCGTTATAAATACAATGCTGATGATGAATAATTTTACTTTGTCCATTTTATACCTCCTGTTATTAAATGACTGTTGTACATTAATTTATTACCTGGTTCAAGAATATTATCCACCGGGAAAAAATATGAGTTCATTGTCCGGTACTGATATCCGAGGAAGAGTTTCAAATTCTTTGAGTAAAGTGGAACGATTGCAAGTACTTCCAAAGCACTGGCAGTTTTCTCAATATTGTTGTGAGCAACTGAATTCCTGACATCGTAGAAATTGAAATGTTCCGGAAATGTTCCGCTGAATTCAAGCCAGAGGTTTTTAAAAACCCTGAATCCCAGTAAAGGTTTTGCGATTATGCCAGTGGCGCTTGTTTCATTTGAATTAATAAGTTGTCCGTATGCATCGAGGGAGAAATAAAGGTTCAGGTTTGCCATAGGATATACCGTGGTATGGAATCCGAACTGATTCGTACTGGTAAAATTGAAATTATGATGTACATAGGAAAGCCCTATATCGAAAAAGGTCATTTGTTTTTCAAGGACTATTTTTTCAATCCAATTCTGAAGGCGAACTTCACCAAGCGGGTCCCTGTTGCGGCCCGCTGAAATTCCGTAAGAAGTCTCAGAATAAAGGGGGATGCCTGTGGTAATGAATCCGACCCCGGGATTTACCAGGAAACCCCCGGCGACCAGGATTCCGGCATCCATTCCATATTCAAACTGGCGGATTGGCTGTTCAGGTGAAAAATAATCGATCCCGTTTACAATGGCAAGGGACATTTCATCTTTAAAAAGCATGGATGCCTGGTGCCTGATAATTACCCGTTTACCAATCCTGTGGGATAGCTGAATTCCAGGGGCATTCAGGCCAATGGACGCTTTCTGGACCCCATCCACTCTTATTGTTGTCCCATCGATTATATCATTTTGGAGCTCAGATGCATTTGAGAATGAAGAAGCATAACCCAGGCCGAAGGAAACGAGTTTACTTTTAATATTGATCCCCATTGCCTGTTGTTGCTGATCTGTAAGGCTGGAAACAATCGCCAGTGCATCATTGTCCCTGCCTGCATATTTATAGGAATAATAAAGGTATTCAAAGGCAATGGGGTCACTGCTGTTAAATTTCAGGGCATTCTTATAATAAGAGGCAGACTGCCTGTACTTTTCCATCGAAAAATAGGCATAGGCTATACGCATCTGGAGATAATAATAATTGATCTCATTATCCAGGGCGGCTTTACCACTTTTAATTAATCCCTTCCAATCGGCCCTGAGGTACTGATTGTAGGTAAGGGTATCCACCTGGATGAAATTCAGGTGCTGGCCGTGGAGCAGGGAAGCTCCTGATAATAAAAGTATGATGATCAATCTTCGCATCTTTCAAGTTCAATTTGTTTTTCTTTATGATCAATAGTGAATTTTGACAATCCGGAAGCGCTTATTTCGGTTTTAAAGTGAATACAGTTCAGCTCCTTATTCATAAACCGGTTACTTAGTGCGGATTCAAGCATGATTTTTGTCGGGGCCATATAATCGTCGATGCTTACATATTTCATTGTATACCCTGCATTTACTAATCGTACGAAAGGGCTGATGAAATCGTGAAACCATAAAATTGATTTTGGAAATACCAGGTAAAGCGGGTAATTATCCTTCAATTCCAGGTCCTGGTAATACCCCTCCTGAACTTTATAACAACCAAGGAAAAAGTAATGCAGCAGGCAGTTCTTTTTACCTTCGAAATAGGTAAATCTGAACAAATTATCGTCCTGGTCAAAATATGCAATGGCTCCCGATCTGCTGCACTCCATGTAGGTTTCGTTATATGGATTAACTTTGATCTCCCACTCCACTTCCGTGATCTTCCGGAATCCTTTCACACTGAATTTCAAAACTTCCCCGGGAATAAAGTGTAATGCCTTTTTCAGGAGCCCGTTGACTTCGATATTGGAGATCTTCTCATTGATCAGAGGCTTTTCAAGGGAGCGAAAACTGTAATTGTTGTTTTCATACCTGATATATGAACTTACCGGATAGTCAATTGTTCCGGAACCGATAAATGGAAATTCCTGGACCTGGAAATGCAGGTGTGGGTAGGGTGAGCGTCCCGAGTTTCCGCACAGTGCCAGTACCTGTCCGTATTTTACCTTTTCTCCTTCACGAACTTTTATGCTTCCCTTTTTGAGGTGGCTTAGCTTTGTATATACATCATCATCATGTTTGATGATCACCGTATTACCCCAGTTGTGCTTCAGGTTGACTTCTCCGATAACATTGTCTTCGATATCGTCCACAACCAGTTCAATTGTTCCCTCATCGGGTGCAATAACAGGTTTTCCAAAGCAGAAATAATCTTCATGCAGATCGCCTGAATTCCTGAACTGGTTTCCTTCTTTATTTAAGATCAC
>CAYSAH010000552.1:0-2786 GCA_964428945.1 uncultured Bacteroidaceae bacterium
CCTCTATGAATTGCGTTCATTTCTTATTTACAGGAAGAGAGTGATCGACAATATTTCCACGAAATTTGGAGTAAGGGATATTGAATTTTCTCCCGATTCCGGTTTTATACTGAATGGAGAAAAGGTATGGCTGAAAGGTGTTTGCATACATCACGATGGGGGTGCCCTTGGTGCTGCGGTACCTGATGCAACCTGGGAATACAGGTTAAAGGCATTAAAGGAACTGGGTGTAAATGCGATAAGAATGGCCCACAATCCACATTCACCGGAAGTTATGGACCTCTGCGACAGGATGGGGTTTCTTGTTATAGGTGAAATGTATGACAAATGGGAAATGCACTGGTCGGACTGGGGTGACTATTTCGATTTTGCGGGTACATACGAGAAGGATCTGAGCTATTTTATCAAAAGAGATGTGAATCACCCTTCCATTATTGCCTGGAGTATGGGAAATGAAACTGTAGAGCAGCTTGACGACCCCATAAAAGGTGTAGAATGGTACAACAAACTTGCAGCTGTAGCTTATGAAGCAGACAGTTCACGAATGATTACATGTGCGCTTCATCCTGCAAGCGATGGCTCTGATCTTGAAGTTCCGTCAAGCTATATTCACATAAAACCGTTGGTCAGTTATAATTACCGGACAGATAATTTTGCTGAATGGCATGAGAAATACCCTGAACTTATCTGGATGGCCACTGAAACAAAGGCATATAGTGAAAAACGGAAATCCGATTATAAGGAAATCTCTTATCTCGATAACAGCTGGCTGGATATGAAACCCTTTGTGGCGGGTCAGTTTATCTGGACAGGGATCGATTACCTTGGTGAAACATCAGGGTGGCCAAACAGATCCTTTAACAATGGTTTATTGAAAACCAATGGCGAGATTAAATCCTTTGCCTATTATACCCAGAGTATCTATTCCGAGCGACCCATGGTTAAAATCGTTGTGCTCGACAAGAACCTTGCAGATTCATTAAACAGGTCCAGTTCATGGCAAACTTCATGGGCAGGTGCCCCGGTGGTACGACACTGGAATTTCAATGCTGCTGAAAAGAATCTTCAGCTTATTGTATACACGAATTGCCAGGAGGTTGAAATTACATTGAACAACAAGCTGGTCAGCAAGCTTTACATGAATGATTTTGAGGACAGGGTAATAAAGGGGCAGGTTGAATATCAGCCTGGTGTGATCCGGGCAAGAGCCTATTATACGAACAAGATCGGTGAAAAGGTGTTTGTTGGTGACTCACTTAAAACATCCTATTCGCCATCCATGATCATGATGGAACCGGATAAAACAGAGCTACTGGCAGACGGGCAGGACGTTGTTCATATCGAAACCAGGGTGGCCGACAGTGCCGGGACAACCTATCCAACTGCAGATCACAGGATCAACTACGAGGTAAAGGGTCCGGGAACCATAAAGGTTATTGATAATGGTGATCCGGCTGATCATGAACCTTATGGCTCCACCAGTAAAAAAGTATACCAGGGCAGCCACATGCTTATTATCCAATCGAGGCTCGAACCGGGGGACCTTACTATCAATGCAAGTGCTGAAGGGCTGAAATCTGCAAGCCTGAACCTAAAATCGGTAAGCCCTCCCAAAAAATAATAGTCCCAAAATCCATGATATCATGAAAGTACTTACTGTAAAAACGCTGGAAACATTGTCCCCTGATATTCAAAAAGACATCCATTACACACTTAAAATGGAACACCATACTGATTATGTATTCAAAGATTATGAACACTCCCAGTATTCAGCAACAATAAGTATGAAGGACACTTCCGGACCAGTAGCAATTATTATTGAAAATTCTTCCCTGGTTCCCGGCTATACGTTTGAGATCGACGATCTTGATATGGAGGCCAATAAGATAGAGAGGATCACTGTTAAGAATGGCGTTGTTTTAAAAAGAAAATCAGGTACATGGGAATGGGATGGGGATTCATGACAGATCAGGATGAGGACTTGTTCGGCAGCATCACATAAAAAACCGAACCTTTCCCAAACTCACTTTCAACTGCTACAGATCCATTATTCAATTCTACCAGCTCCCTGCAAAGCTTAAGTCCTATACCGGACCCCTTTTCGTTACTTGTGCCGACCGAAGAATTGATCTCCCCTTCAGTAAACAACTTCCCAATATCACCTTTCTTTATTCCGATACCATTGTCTGAGATACTGATTACTGTCATCCCGTTTTCATCATCAGTTGTTGCTGTAATCTTTATTTCACCTTCCTTGTGCGTAAATTTTATGGCGTTCCCAAGAAGGTTCCGTAAAATAAGTTTCAGATGTTCCTTATCGGAAAACACCATTGCATCCTCCGAAAATTCCAGTTTCAGGTCAATACGTTTTTCTTTTAATGGCAGGTCATATAATCCGACTATTTCAAGCAATATTTTTTCAATATGAAACCTTACGGCCATACTTTTCAGTTCACCTGTTTGGGATCTTCCCCATGCGAGCAGGTTTTCCAGGAGGTTCAGCGTGGCTACAGAACTGTTGGCAAGCATCTGGATCATTTCCTTCTCCTCCGTTCTGCTCAATGTTCCACCCAGGATGAGTTCAAGCATCTGCCTGGAATATCCTATAGGTCCTTTTATATCATGCCCCATTATTGTAAATAACCGGTCCCTTAGCCTTATCTCTCTTTGCAACACCTCATTGCTGCTGCTAAGCTCATCCTTGTGCCTGATCAGTTCATTTGATTTTTCATTCAGCTCGCTGGTTCTCTTCCTCACAATATCTTCAAGATTCTCGTTGATTCTTG
>CAYSAH010000553.1:0-2782 GCA_964428945.1 uncultured Bacteroidaceae bacterium
TCTTCAGCGAGTTATCAACGGAGGTCAATATGTGGTCATAGCTATAATCGTAATGCTTAACTGTTCGGTCGGGGAATTTATCGGTGACCAGCTTTATCCCGCATTTTGTCACGATCTGGATCCTGCGACGGAGATTTTTATCTAAGGCAAGGACATCTCCCAGGATCGCCTCACAGGAGTAATTTCCATAGATATCAGCATGATCGAAGGTGGTAACGCCCAGATCAACCAATTGATTCATAAAGTCCAGCAATTCGGCAGCCGACATCTTCCATTCTTGCATCCTCATCTGGCCGTGGACTATCCTGGAGAGTGCAAGAGTGTTTGTCAAGTCAATTTTATTCATTATTTCAGTTATTTCCTGGGTATTTTTCTTTCACTCCAGGTCGAGCGTTATTTTCAGGTTCTCTTTTATAATCTCAGTCAATTCCTCCGGAAGATCACCTATTTTTCTAACCAGTCTCTTGTTATCAATGGCTCTAAGCTGGTCAATCATTATATCACAATCTTCAATTACATTCGCCATTCCCTTTTTTAGATGAACTCGTAAAATATCGGCATCTTTCTCAATATTTGAGGTAACAGGACAAATTATTGTCGATGGATGGGGGATTTTGTTCAGCAGATTTGTTTGTATGATGATTACCGGGCAGGTTTTCCCGGGCTCCGTCCCGATGGTTGGGTTAAGATCTGCAACCCATACCTCATATTGCTTAATCTTCATTATCGATTATTTCAAATTCATATAGAATTCTCATTGACTCATTCTTTGTCAGCTTTGACTCATTCTCCAGTCTGGAGGCCAGTATTTTTCTCTTATGCAGCTTATTATAAAAGTTTACGGCTTCATTGATATACCTGTTTCTCGATTTCTTGACCTGCAAGAGGACTTTTTCTGTTTCAGTGAAGACAGAATCATCCAACTTTAAAGAGATAGTTTTCATAGTCTGCATTTAATATCACAAATGTATATACTTTTTAGATATACTGCTATTAACGCAAAAAAAATTCAGTGCTGGCTATTTTAATTGGGATTCCATCCCTTATAAGGGGTTCCATCCCACCCCATTAAAACCCTTTATTGACAAGGGTTTCAATTTTTCTTCGCAAAAAAAGGATTCCATCCCTTATAAGGGTTGGAATCCCATTCCTTTTAAAACCCACTAATTCAAGCAAATAATCAATCTAATTCCTCGTCAGCAAAACCTTCTTCATCACAACCCCATTACCTGTCGTAATCTTCACATAATAAATGCCCTTTGGCTGTTCAGATATATCGACAGAAGCAGCTTTGCCGGTGTAAACCACCCTGCCTGAGGCATTCAGAACCTCAATTTCCAGAATATCTTCCCCTCTTACTTTGAAGGATCCCGATCCAGGATTTGGATAAACAGAATACTTTGTCTCCGGGGATTCTTCTTCTACCGCTGTCAGAACCGGCTGCCATACAATTGAAATGGAAGAAAAACTGGGGGCGTTTGCAGGTGTGTAATTCTGGGGATCTGCACCTTTTACAACAGTAAAGGCGGAGAAATTGCCGGTGCCATTCTTGTCTGTCAGCTCCATGCGAACTTTGTATGTTCCATCAGCAACCAGTGCTCCGCCGAAATCCGTGCCGTTCCATGTGCATGTGCGGGTGCTGTGCGATGACCGCGTAGCTCCGGTAATAGCATCGACGGTGTTGAAAGGGCTTCCCGCTGCAGTAGTTGATGCTTCCCAGGTGTTTAAATGGGTCTTCCTGGTTTCAGCATATGCTAAAAGAGTCTTAACAAAACTACCCTGTTCGTTCTCGATCCAGATGGCAACGATATTTTTGGGCGCATAATTGCCTCCGGCGGCGCTGGTTGTAACTGTAACCGTCAAAACGCCTTCGGTTTGTGCAAGACAATGGAAAACAAATGAAAAGACCAGCGAAGTGGTTAAAAAGATTTTCTTCATACTAAAGAGTTATTTATCAATATAATAAGCATAGGTATTTCAGGAAATATCTGATTAAAAATTCATCAAATATATGCAAATACATCAATATAAAACAACGGTAAAAGATCAACTATGACATTGATCAATTCAGGATTCTAAACAATTCGGGAAGGGAACTTACTGTTTCTAAGTAAAGCGTACTTTTGTTTTGTTTCCTCAATCTTACTTTTATCAGAGATATAAATAACCGTTTTGCCATCGTCGAGGAGAACAGGAAATTTCTCCTTCGTTGATCCCATCGATAGTTTATCATCAGGGATCTTCGACCGGTTATGCGCCATTCTCATCCTGTTTTCCAGTGTGGTACTTTTCATTGTGTGAGTGATTTAGGGTAGAATATTTAAGTATTAGTTTTCGTACAAGATACGACAAATATTTAATCTTTTCGATATTTGGGAAAGTTTTATTTGTGAACAAATTAAAACATCCAGAATTCCTTTGTCCTATAATTAAGTTCGCTTAGCCAACTCAACGATATCCCTGCCCTCCAGCACTCTTTTCTCCGGCCCGTGGTTTACCGTGTTGATCATGGCAAGCCCAAGCTCGCGGAGGGTCTGGAACGAGTTTGGAAACAATGGGCGAAAAACAGGATAGAGCCAGGTTATATATTTATAGTAAGGCAAGGCATTCTTCAGCCCTTTTGTGGGGAGCATGAATCCCGGTCGGAAACCATAGGCAGCTCTGAAAGGCAGTTTCTGAAGGTCATTTTCAACCTTTCCTTTGACACGGGCCCACTTTATCCGTCCCTTCTCCGAACTGTCGGTGCCGGCACCGGAAACATAGCAAAAAACCATGTCGTTGT
>CAYSAH010000554.1:0-563 GCA_964428945.1 uncultured Bacteroidaceae bacterium
CCTTTTCCTTAACTGCTTCCTTAACAGCCGCTTTTGTTTCAGACAGGTTTCCGGAAAGGTCAGTGCTTATCTTCGGGTCTTTAAATGTACCCGTGATCATTGCCTTCACCTTGATCACGTCCGATTGGGGTACAGCGATCCCGGCACCTGAAGCCAGTGCATTCATGCTGTTCATCAGTTCGTTTGCCCCGCTGCCCAGGTCGCTTTTTGCTATTTTCATATCAAAAAGGTAGTCCATGGTCTGGTCTATACCGTGGGATCCGGAAGCAGTAATCTTTGATTTGTCGAAATTCATGTCAAAAGGCTCTACAACCACCCTGCCATCCTTAACAGCAAACCAGATGTCAGCCCGTTCAAGTTCCAGGTTCTTCAGTTTCTCATTTTTAAGCATGGAACTCAGTTTTTCAAGGGTCGCAGGTTGTTCCACTTTCAGGTTTTTAGCGAAGAGATGTCCCTTTGCATTAATGGATTCAAAGATGGGGTTCATCGATGCATCAAGTTTTGTAAAAAGGTCCATTTCCACGTTTGCCTTTCCCTTACAATACTGTGCAACCGGGGCAAGC
>CAYSAH010000554.1:573-2768 GCA_964428945.1 uncultured Bacteroidaceae bacterium
TTTTAAGTTTCACATCAGCCAGGGTCAGTTCTCCCCTGGTATCAACAGTCCCCTTGATGTTCACATTTCCTTCCAGAATGTCAAGGGAAAGATTGTCAATAGTTGCAATGCCTTTGCTCACACCCATGTTACCGCTAAGGTTTTCGACCACGATATTGTCATACAGGATCTTTTTCAGATCAAGTACCATACTAAAGTCGATATTCTCAGGGATCTTCACGGGAGAAGTTACAGTTACTGAATCAGAAGGTGATACTTCTTCATCCGAACTGCTTTCAACGGGAGTCTCGGTGTCGTCAGGAGCCGGGGTTGTCTCCTCTTCAACCAAAAATTCATTGGCATCCAGGAAGTTTGATTGCACATTCAGAGATCCCGAAACAGTCTGGTCATCAAAAACGTAAGGAATGAAATTACTCAGTTTACCGCTCAGGTGAAGATCCGATTTGCCCAGGAGGAGATCAACCGTCTCAAGATTAACATATTTTGGAGTAAAATACATGGACAGTTTCTGCAATTCAACAGGGACAGGAATATCAGGTGCTTCTACGTGAACTCCTTCAATGATCAGTTTCCCGTCCAGGTTGACCATCTCGTACTGCTCATTTTCAATGTACGACATTTTTGTATCCCAGTTAAGATCGGTTTCCAGCCGGCCGCTAAGGTCCAGTTCCTCCATCGGAACGATATCTTTCAGGCTTGCAAAATCGATCTTCCCTTTTACCAGTCCGGCTACGTGCATATCACTGAAGGGATGGTCCACCTTCAGACTGATGTCAAAAGGATTTCCGCCCAGAAGCAGGTGGAATTTTTCAAGGTTAACCGTTGTGGCATCCTCGTTGTTGCCATTGTAATTTACATTCAGTTTAATCTGCACATCCGAGACATCTTTCGGAAGATCAGGGTAGGAGAAAAAGCCGTCATTTACCTGAAGGTTGATCGTTGCATTGGGCATCAATTCATCCTTCATTGTGCCTTTGACAGTGCCATCGAGTGCCAGTGACCCGCTGGTTTTCAGGCTTGCAAAATCCTGGAGATAGATTGCAGGAACCATGGAGAGTAAAGTATGGAAAGAGGTCTCTTTTGTGAAAAACCTTATGTCAGTAATGATGGATCCATCATCCGGCATTTGAACCACGCCTTCCGCACCAAGCACCAGTCCGTTTATACGAATCTCGTTCTTTTTAAGGGTATAGGTGCTTGTTGTCATATTGGCAGCCGCTATTACATCCATTTTGATCGTGCCGTTCTTCATGTAGCGCACTCCTTCCAACTTCGCAGTTATTCCCTGTATGGCCATCTTAAGCGACATCTCTGTTTCATCCATTGAAAAATCGCCCTTGAGTTCAAGATCAAAATCCCCTATCGTGGCTTCAAGATCGGAGGAAAGATCGGTATAGCTTATCCGACCGTCTTTTATCGCAAATAATTCCAGGGACACCCCCATCGCCGTTCCACCTTCTTCAGCGGTTTCGGCTTCTGTTTCCTTCTCTCCAGTATTTTCAGCTGCTGTAGTGGTTTCCTCATCAGATGGCTCACCTTCTGGAACAATATCGTAATTGGCAGTACCGTCGGCCATGATAATACCATTGATAAGCGGCCTGTCGAGGAGTATCGACTTCACTATCACTTTCTTTTTAAGGGCAGTTAGAGGACTTACCCTGAATTCAAACCTTTTCAGCCCGACCAGTGTGTCGCCTTCAAATTCTCCAATACCAACAACAGATACATCGTGAAGGTTTACACTCAGGTCAGGAAAACCACGGAAAAAGGTGAGACTGAATTTTGACCAGTCAACGGTCGCCTCAACCTGCTTGTTCACTTCCTGTTTAACCAGGGCTTCAATTTTCGATTTGAATAGTATGGGGAGGATGATCAGGAGAATAAGGATCACACCGATGGTGATCCCTATGATGCGGAGAATTTTTTTCATGGGCTTGAATTTTTCAGTTTTAACCAAAGTTAAGGATTAGCTTAATATCTCTTGGAGTTTTAACATCTATTTGCACTAGTGTCCGGTTAAAAATTCCATAATGATAATTGGTTTTCATCGGACATATCATCACCCCTTATGTTTGCGGCTGTAAATCTTTTAAAGGAATAATTTGATTTTTATTGATATTTCCGGCGATCTACAAACAAAAGGGGGCAGATGGCCGACGATAGCGTGTTCCTCAGTACAGAAGATGTATTCCTCA
>CAYSAH010000555.1:0-2749 GCA_964428945.1 uncultured Bacteroidaceae bacterium
TATTTTTACATTGTTTACTTAATATTTAACACATAAATTGCGAATTTAAATTTAAGTTGATATTTATTTCAACCTCAAATTAATTAAGGGTAAGTTTAATTTTTTATAAATGTTTATTTCTAACGGCCACAATAAGTAATACTTGAGTTATTTTCAACTGGCTGATGATATAAACAAAAAAGGCTGCATGAGCAAATCATGCAGCCTTTTGAATTTTTCACCCAATCTATTATTTGGTCAATGTGAATGGCTGAATCTATCTGGGTTGCTAATGCATGACCCATTTATTAATGGATACATTTAGGATCGTTTAATACAGAATACTGTAAAACAGAAAAAAGTATACAATTGCCAAAAATACTTTAACAAGCTATTTCTCTACTTTATTATAGCTTTCAGTAAAATATTTGAAGAAATAAGGAATGGTTTCGATTCCCTTAAAGAAATTTTTTAATGGATAATTTTCATTAGGGGAATGAATGGCATCGGATTCAAGGCCAAATCCCAGGAGGATCGACTTTATTCCCAGAACTTCCTCAAAATCTGAAACAATAGGAATACTTCCACCGCTTCTGAACGGAACAGGCTTTTTCCCAAATGTTTGCTCCACTGCGCGGCTGGCCGCTTTATAAGCTGGCGTATCAACAGGCGCAACATAGCCCTGTCCACCGTGCAAACTTGTAACTTTGACCTTTACTCCTTTTGGGGCAAGGGATTTGAAATAGTCTTCAAATAACCTGTCAACCTTTTTTGAATCCTGGTTTGGAACCAATCGCATGGAGATTTTTGCATAAGCCTTGGAAGGAAGTACGGTTTTAGCACCTTCACCAGTGTATCCACCCCATATGCCGCAAACATCAAGGCTTGGACGTATTCCTGTGCGCTCGGTCGTTGTATATCCTTTTTCACCTGAGACCTCTGAAATTTCAATAGCCTTTATATATGCATCCAGATCGAATGGGGCTTTTGCCATCTCTGCCCTTTCATCCAGGGAGACTTCAAGAACATCATCATAGAAGCCCGGTATTGTAACTTTATGATCACCATCAGTGAGTTTAGAGATCATATCTGCCAGTACATTGATAGGATTTGCAACTGCTCCGCCGTAGAGTCCTGAATGCAGGTCCCTGTTAGGACCTGTAAGTTCAACCTCCAGGTAGCTCAGTCCTCTTAAACCAGTTGTTATAGATGGTACATCAAGGGAGATCATTGTGGTGTCCGAGATCAGGATTATATCTGATTTTAGCATTTCCTTATGTTCCTTGCAAAACTGCTTCAGATTGGGCGACCCTACCTCTTCTTCACCCTCAATCATAAATTTTACATTGCATGGGAGCTGTCCTGTTATTGTCATAAATTCAAACGCCTTCACCTGCATGAACAATTGGCCCTTGTCATCATCTGCACCTCTTGCATATATCCTGCCATCGCGCACTTCAGGTTTGAAAGGTGGTGACTTCCAAAGATCGATGGGGTCTGCAGGTTGTACATCATAATGGCCGTAAACAAGTACTGTTGGCAGTTTTGTATCGATTAGTTTTTCAGCATAAACAACTGGCTGCCCTTTTGTTGGCATGATCACGGCCTTATCCACTCCTGCCTTTACAAGAGCTTCCTTTATATAGTCTGCTGCCTTTTGCATATCACTTCCATGCTCAACTTTTGCACTAATTGACGGAATCCTTATCAAGCCAAAAAGCTCTTCAAGAAATCGTTCTTTGTTCTTTTCTATGTATTCCTTAATGTTTTCCATATTAAATAATATTTAAGTTATTGTTTCAAGAATGGTAAGGCTCAAAAATTATAGGCATTTCATCCCATAGTATCCTTTGTCGGGTATTACTAATTATTAACAGTTCTCTTGTTAAAAGTCACCTTCAAAGGCAATAATCAAAGTCTTCCTCAGGCCACTCTTGCCTATTGCCCACTTCCTACTTTTTCTTCAATTCAAAGTACACTTTTTCCAATTCTGCATAAAATTCCATGCTAAATACACGTATGATGGGTTCCTTTAGGAAGCGAAACACAGGCATCTCATATTCCTTACCAAGCTTCCTGGCTGGCTTGCATACGTCCCACTGATGGTAATTCAAAGCTATGTTATTCCCAATTTTACTTAAACGAATTGGATAGAGGTGGCAGGAAACAGGCTTTCTGAAATCAGTCCGGTCCGAATTAAAGGCGTTCTCAATTCCACATCTAGCAATTCCGTTATCCAGCACAGAATATGCACAATCATCATGCCCCATTAGCGGTGTAACCCTGTCTCCATCCCCATCAAATTCCCATGTTCCTTTTTCTTCGATAGCTTCCACTCCTTCCTTGCGAAGAAAGGGCTTAATGGATTCAAACTCTTCTTCCAGCATCCTGGCTTCCGACTCCTCCAGGGGAGCTCCTGCATCCCCATACACGCAGCACATGCCACGACACTTCTCCAGATGACAGATAAAATGATTTTCAAATAATTCTGTACTGATGATCTTATCCCCTATTTGTATCATTCCTAAAATTTGTTTTACAAAAATGCAAAAAATATCCCTCTTAATGCATGGATATTGACTGAAAGCATTTGTTAAAAAACATATAAAATTTAAAAGTCATCTATCTGATATTATGTGTTTTAAATATTTTTTGTTTAATTTTTAGATATATCTCTTAAACAATATTGAATTACTTTCTGTTTAACTTTCAAATTAATTTCTTAAACAATATAATTATGAAGACGAAAATTTTACACTTAGAATTGATC
>CAYSAH010000556.1:0-2747 GCA_964428945.1 uncultured Bacteroidaceae bacterium
GCTGAGATCAATTGTTCCCCTTCCTCCTTGTCTTCCTTCCCTCCAACCAGGATAATGGGATTGGCGATCCGGCCTGCAATATCCTTCAACTTCTCAAGGGGCATTTTCTTTGTATTGTGCTTTGCACCCATCACCAGGACAATATATCCCTTCCTGAATTCCGGGGCCAATTCCGAAGGTGAAATGATATCCTCTTTGGGTATGAAATAATCAAGACCCTTGTTGTCGGCTTTTATGTCAAAAAGTTTTGCTGTTTCGAGATAACGGTCAACTATATGAAGATCAGGAAGCCTGTTGATCTTTAAATTTACCAGCAGCCATTTTTTTGTATTCAGTTTGTCAACTGTAAAATACATTCTGCGGAGAGCTCTTTTAATATTTGATGAACGGAAATTGTTTTGCAGATCGAGTATATAATCGATGTTTTCTTCCTTTAAGAGAGCCACAGTTTCATTCTGAATCTCTGAAAGCGAATGTATTTTAGAAATGAAGGGATTGGCCCTTAGAATATCTGCAAATGCAGGTTTTACCAGAAAATGTACCTCTGAATCTTCCACCTGTGTTTTTAGTGCCCGGATAAGCGGACTTGTAAGCACAATATCGCCTATTGAACTAAAACGAATAAGCAGGAATTTAACCATTATTTTATATCCTTGAAGAAAAGGAGGATAGCAAGCCAGTATTCGCCTTCTGAACTATTGCCGGGGAGCAGGGCATCCGTTCCCCTGCCGCCTTCTGAGTTTTCGGGAGCAAAAATGCTTTTATATTCCTCTGCAACTTTGGAAGCAAGCTGCTGAACGTATGGAAACTCCATCTTGCCTGAAGTTATCAGGAGGGGTTTTTCAAGACCCGCAATAGTATCTTCAACACTGAAACTGGAAAGGAAAAATTCACCCGGGCTCAGTGCGATTACGGCTTTGACATTGTCATTTTCTTTTGCAGTTTTTATGGCAAGCGATCCGTTTGCACCAGACCCAAGAAGGATCACTTTTTGACCAGACTTGTTAAAGGCGAAATCAACGGAAGATTCGATATCACCCTGAATCGCAATAGGAGCCATGCTGAGACCTTTTACCCTGCACCTTTTGAAGGTTTCATTCCCAACAAAATTCGAGTTTCCACCATTCCTGACATCAACAACAAGGCAGTTGAAATTCATCTTCTGGAACCTGCCAATTATGTTTTTGAATTCACCTCGGCTGGAGCCCTGTTCATGGATAAGCAAAACGTATGGAAGTGAATCAACAACGATATATTCATCAGCCGTAATTAAAAGGCTGTCTTTTGAGAAGTAATTGACAGACGATTTGACACCCTGTCCGGTCAAAGTAGCTCCCTGCCACACCAAAGCAAGAAATATTACCAGGTGCAGTAAAAAAAACTTTTTGTTTCTGTCGTTATTTGGCACTTTCTGCAAGGACAATGATCTTATTATTTTTTGCCTCTATCACACCACCATCTACTTCGAAATAGGTTCTGTTACCATCTTCTCCAAGGATATTTATCTTTCCTTTTTCAAGAGTGGAGATGATGGGTGCATGGTTCTTAAGGATCTGAAAAGACCCCCTGGAGCCTGGCACCTGAATGCTTATAACCTCTCCTGAAAAGAGCTTTTTGTCTGGTGAAATTATTTCAAGTAACATATATATTTCCAGCCTGATTAAAAAATATTATTATGCCTCTTTTAGAAGCTTTTCTCCTTTAGCAATAGCATCTTCAATGGTTCCCACCAGGTTAAATGAAGCCTCTGGGTATTTATCAACTTCACCATCCATTATCATGTTAAAGCCTTTAATGGAATCTTCTATAGTAACAAATACGCCCTCAAGCCCTGTAAATTGGGATGCAACGTGGAAGGGTTGTGAAAGGAATCTTTGCACCCTTCTTGCCCTGTGAACGATCAGCTTGTCTTCCTCAGAGAGTTCGTCCATACCAAGGATGGCGATAATATCCTGTAACTCGTTGTAGCGCTGCAGAAGCATTTTGATACGCTGGGCAGTCTGGTAATGCTCTTTTCCAACGATATCCTCAGTTAAAATACGTGAGCTTGAGTCAAGAGGATCCACAGCCGGATAAATACCAAGTGAAGCAATCTTCCTGCTTAGAACTGTTGTCGCGTCGAGATGTGCAAAAGTAGTTGCAGGTGCCGGGTCTGTAAGGTCATCAGCAGGAACATATATGGCCTGCACAGAAGTAATTGATCCATTCTTGGTTGAGGTGATCCTCTCCTGCATAACCCCCATCTCTGTTGCCAGTGTCGGCTGGTAGCCTACAGCCGATGGCATCCTGCCGAGCAGAGCCGATACTTCAGAACCAGCCTGTGTGAAACGGAATATATTGTCAACAAAGAACAGGATATCACTTCCAGCTCCGTCTTTTCCACTGTCCCGGAAAGATTCTGCGACCGTTAACCCCGAAAGGGCAACAGAGGCACGCGCTCCGGGAGGCTCATTCATCTGACCGAAAACCAAAGTGGCCTGGGACTTTTTTAAAAGTTCCATGTCAATTTTATCGAGGTCCCAGGAACCGGCTTCCATTGATTTTAAAAATTCATCGCCATATTTTATAACTCCCGATTCAATCATCTCCCTTAAAAGGTCATTTCCTTCCCTGGTTCTTTCTCCCACACCTGCAAATACAGACAAGCCTGCGTATTTTTTGGCGATGTTATTGATAAGTTCCATGATAAGAACTGTTTTTCCAACACCTGCTCCTCCAAATAATCCGATTTTTCCACCCTTTGCATA
>CAYSAH010000557.1:0-2747 GCA_964428945.1 uncultured Bacteroidaceae bacterium
AAAAAATCTTCGCAAATCCTTTTTTTAAAAAATTAGTCTTTACCCTCCCGGCTCCGCTTCAGTCTGTTATCAATGAAGGTTCTGTTCCCATGCACTCCCCTGCGGTGCCATTCGAACATCTTTCATCCCATTTAATTGTTGAATCCCGACTTCGCCCGATTCCTGTTCTTCCAGTATTTTTAAGTCTTCCGCACCTTGTTCAGTCCAATTTTTATTTATCCTTTGTCATGTATCCTGAAGGTCCGCCAGCCGTACCAGGTCACCACTGACAGACAAATCAGGGGCAGCATGAAGGAAAGCCTTACTTCATTCATTCCAAGAAAGCTGATGTCAGTATACCCTGGTCCACCGATATCGAAAACAAGGGCCTGAAGCGGCGGAAGTACTGAACCGCCGACGATGGACATGATCAGTCCGGCTGCTCCGAATTTTGCATCTTCACCCACCCCTTTAAGTGCTATGCCATAAATGGTAGGGAACATCAGTGACATACCGGCAGAGATTCCAACAAGTGAAATCAGTCCTGCCTTGCCGGGAAGTGTCATGGCACCAACAACACAGGCAACTGCAAAAACACCATAGACCATCAGCAATTTTCCCGGACTTACATATTTCATGATGGCAGTAGCAATGAAACGATTTGAAACAAACAGTATCATTGCAATGATATTGTAACCCTGGGCCTGGGCCCTTGTGAGTCCAATGGATTCGCCGTACTGGATAATAAATGTCCAGACAAGAATCTGTGCACCGACATAGAAGAACTGGGCGATCACCCCTTCAGTGTATCTTTTTCTTTTAAGCAGCCTTCTTACAGAATCCATGAAGTGCAGGGAATGATCCTCGCTGGGTTTCGGCATCTTAACCAAAGCTATAATTACAAAGAAGATCATGATCACGAGTCCAATGGCCACATAGGGATTCCTCACTATGGCCAGATCCGAATTTGTCATAGCATGGAAGGCATCGGGATCGGAAATCGAAAGGGCAAGCCTCTCATCGTATTCGGCTGTATTCAATTTGCTCAGAATAAATTCCTTGGCTGTATACATTCCGAGCAAAGATCCAAGCGGATTAAAGGCCTGTGCCAGGTTCAAACGCCTTGTTGAAGTCTCTTCAGGACCCATCGACAGGATATAAGGATTGGCGCTGGTTTCGAGGAAGGAGAGCCCGCAGGTAAGAATAAAATATGCAATTATAAAGGGTGCATAAATGCCCAGATAGGAAGCGGGGATAAACATCAAACCACCTAAGGCATAAAGCCCCAGCCCCATAAGAATACCCGATTTATAGCTGTATCTTTTAATAAACAATGCAGCCGGGAAGGCCATGGCAAAATACCCGCCATAGAAGGCCATTTGTATGAGTGCGCTTTGCCAGTTGGGCATTAAAAGGATGGTCTTGAAAGACGAGACCATGGGATTGGTTATGTCGTTGGCGAAGCCCCACAAGGGAAAGCATATCGTGATGAGTATAAATGGAAGTGCGAGACTGGCAGGGACGATGACTGCCCTGGCTGTTTCTTTGGTCATGATTTAGTTTCAGTTAGTGAAGCAACTAAGATATAAGGAAATTTTCAAAAATTTATACTGAGCTTGTTTTGCCTGGGTCAATTATTAACTTTTCTGATTTTATTTTTAAGCGACACTAAATAAACTATACTTTATGTTGTCAGACTGTTTAGGTAAACCTTTAGATTATCATCTCAATTATAAGAATAGACTATGTTAATGATGATTTTGAAAAAAGGGTTGTCAGGAGGGAGTTTTTTACCTTCTGATCTGTTAATAATAAAACCGGAGTGATTCAGGGTGAACTGAACAAAGTGCTGAATTTAATGCACAATAAGGGGTGTAATTTTGTGGCTAAATGCTAAATTGATATAGAATGATGATAAAGAGATTATTGTCGGGCCTGTAAGATAAAATAATCATTTAATTTGAAGAAAACATATGACAGCCCCGGTTCCTGATCGAAGCGATCATCCCGTTAAGATCATCTTTAAGGATATTGCCGGCTGACCCCTGGCAGAATGGACAGGCGTGGACCTCTCCCCGGGAGTCCACATAGACATACATATTTCCGGCCCCGAAGCAACCCGTGCGCTTCTGGTAATATCCGGGGTACATTACGGAGGGATAATTATCAAGTTCAGGATCTGTATTCACACGGATAAAAAAGTCCTCCAGCATGCTTTTCTCTTCCCTTGAAAGAAGCACTTTTTTTCCATTGTATCCTCCAACAGCCCTGGGTTCGAGGATACGAAGGAATGCAATCTTCCATTCAGATGCCAGGTCAGCATATTTCATCAGGTTTTCAGTACTGATGAATTCTTTGGTGGCACAAAGGCTCAGAGCAGTTACGATACCGGCATTATTGCAATTCTTCGCTGCTTCCCCGGCCCAAAAAAATGATTTATTGTGCTTCCGGAACTCATTATGACTAAGTTCCTGCCAGTGGTCCAGGCTTATTATTGCCCCGGTAAGCCCTGCCTGCTTCAGCATGGCAGCAACTTCAGGAGTAAGTTCAAATCCAGAGGTAAGGATCCATGCATCTACATCCTTCGCCTTGAATTCAAGCAACCCGATCAGATCGTCAAGCCTGGTCAGTGGTTCTCCACCACTGAACTGGATATGGCATATTCCTGATTCCTGCAATTTCTCCATTATTTTGAAAAGCTCGCTTCTCGTCAATAATTCGTGGGATGAAATATTTGCAGATTCATAACAATGTTCACAACTGAGCTT
>CAYSAH010000558.1:0-2746 GCA_964428945.1 uncultured Bacteroidaceae bacterium
TCGCCATAACCGCCTTTCGGACTCTCTTTAGATGTGAATACACCGGTTGATTCAATAACGACATCAGGAGTCTGACTCCAGGGAATGTTTGCTGGATTTCTCTCTGCAGAAACTTTGTATTTTACTCCGTTTACAATGATATTCTCTTCATCAAAAGAAACACCAGGGAATTTTCCCTGTGTGGAATCATACTTTAAAAGGTGAGCAAGGGTCTTATTATCAGTAAGATCGTTGATACCTACAACAATGATATCGTCTCTTTCAAGAGCAATTTTGAAAACATTGCGACCAATTCGGCCAAAGCCATTAATGGCTACTTTAATTTTTCCCATGATTTAATAAACTATTAGTTGAACAACAATTGTTTGTGCTATGATTTTGAAGAGTGCAAATTTAACCAATATTAATCACTCAACAAAAAAAAACAAACGAATTCAATGTTAAGTTATTGTAACCTATTGAATATAGATCGGGGAGGGTTGTTTAAGGGCTTCTTTCCTCTGCTGGCGCCTTTCTTTCCTCGATTTTGCCTTGGCCGACTCACTAATATCTATCATATTTCCAAATCGGTAGCCCACATGCATATTAAAAAAGAAGAATTTCACCTCTTCTGTTGCCATTATTTTGATGTTTTTAGGATAGACAGTAATCCCGATCCCGGCTTCAAGTGCGTGCATCATTGGCTCCCTTTCGCTATATTCAAAGCTAAGTTCGGCATTTGCAGTTATTCCGGGAATTAGTTTGAGTTCGTCAAAACCTTTTGAGAATGCTGCAGTACCCCCATAATTATAAAGGTGGATGCCTGGATCAAACTTCTTCTCTTCGGAACTTATAACCTCACCTAAGCTGCTGAAAGTAAGTATCTGGTAATAAATGGGTTTTTGGAATCCCAGGGACAATCCGCCAGTATATGAAACTCTTATTGAAATGGAGGAAAAATCGTATTTTCTGAATATTTCGTGCTGATTTCCAATTTCCCCCTTTAGTTCCCAGAACAAATTTTCCTTTCCATATACAAATCGCCTCGTATACCAATCATAGGCAACAACAGATTTGTATTCTTTCGGATGCTTAACATAATTAAATGAAATATCGTATAGCCTGTCATTTCGAACATCCATAAATCGTGCATAACGGTAATCAAAACCAATGCCGTTGCTGTTCAGGAATGCTCCAACTGTCTGCTCATTGCTGAAAAGCATTTTAGGCTGGTCATTTATAATCCCCTGGCTGCTGACAAGGGAATTGATCAGTATAAGCATTAAACTTATGAATATTGAATATTTCATACAATGCACTTTAGCAGGACTAAAAGTATAACGGAATTATGCTCCGTAAGTTTTACAAATAAAAAAAGATCTACCCGTAGGTAAATCTTTAAGTATATTTCAAGAGAAACAATTTCCTAATTAGCGCACGATACTAATGTGACCAGACATTCCGGGACAAACCTCCCTGTTGCAAGAAGACATAACAAGTCCGATTGCAAATATCAATACGATGATGACTGCTACTTTTTTCATAATGATGGTTTTAATTCATGAGTACTAGTTACAAATATAAAATTTAATTGATTACAAAAAAAGAATGAACAAAAATAAGACCAATCTCAATCCAAAAAAATTTGATCGACCATAAAAAGTTCTTATACCGGAATGAGACCACTGCCTACTGCCTGATACCTGAATCCTTGCGCATTGTGCCTTGCGCCTTGCGCCTCCCCTCTGATACCTGATTCTGCCTTCTTCTGCCCACTGCCTACTGATTCATAAACCCCTGTTTTTTTAATATGGAAAGTAGTTTATTCGAAAAGACGATATTATCGGATTTTTTATATCTGACATCAGTAAAAACCTGGGGTAATGTTTCCAGATTGTTCTCCTTTATAAATTGAATGCTCGAGTCCAGGGATTCTTTTTCACTATAGATAAGGTCTATATCTGCTGAATTGAAATCCTTATATTTTTCATAATGAACCACGGCTTCCATAGGCAACCTTTCAGGTTGTGCAGGAGATTCGGCCGGGTAACCCAGGGTAACAGTTGTAACAGGCACAACACCTTCGGGTAATTCTAATATTTGAATGATCTCCTCTGCCATATAGGTTGTGGTACCGAGGTAGCATATACCGAGTCCTGCATTTTCAGCTGCAATACAAACATTTTGTGCAACAAGAAGTGCATCAATTGCAGCGGTCACAAATGATAGAAAATTATCGTAACCTGGCTCTGCTGCGCGCTGGAGACACCACTTGTTAAACCTGTTGAAGTCAGCACAGAATGTTAGAACAAGAGGTGCATTCCTGACCATGGGCTGATTAAAATGGCAAGGAGCGAGCTTCTCCTTCATAGCATCGTTTTTTGTAACTATTATGCTGTAAACCTGCATATTGCCTGTAGTGGATGCACGTATGCCAGCCCTGAGTATCTCACCTAAAAGTGCTTCTTCAATTGGCCTGTCAGTGTATTTCCTGATTGTTCTGTGTTCATTTAATAGCTTCATAAACAAAAAGTATTTAAGGCAAAAGTAGAAAATTCATTTTACTTAAATTCTGTGTACTTTCTGGAGCTGTTGATTGATTTATCCACCGGATATTTTACTTCATTCTTTTTGATTTTTTCCAGGACGATCTCCTGAACATTAAAATTGTATTTTTCTGCGAGTAGAAATGCGTAGGCAAAAACGTCAGCAAGCTCCTCCCTGAGTTTAAGCTTTGAGATTTCTTTCCATTCCGATTCGTCTTTTC
>CAYSAH010000559.1:0-2742 GCA_964428945.1 uncultured Bacteroidaceae bacterium
CAAATGAATAAGAGAACATTTTCCCCGAAATGTCCCGCTCAAAAACCGACTCAATAACGAACAAAACTATTGGAAAAGTTAACCCAAAGAAAATCAGTACAATTTGGGCTAGCAACTTCTCTCCAGAGAGAAAAAAGTGGGATATCTTCTTTTTCATGGATAAACTCCAAGGTCAGCCATATCAAACAATGCCGGATTAATAGCCTCAACAAAATCATGAGCTAATCCTGAGATAAGATAATTGGTGGCTAAGCCAGTAGGAACACCAAAAGATCTGGTAGCAATTTTTCCCGCTCCACCAGCAATACGGTCAATAGCGAGAGTTTCTAAAAAAACCACAGTTGGTCGGCTAATTCTTTGGCCGGTAGTTAATGATTCATACCATGAATCCCGTTGGGCTTGAAGCAGTGCATCTGCAGCAGCTTCTATAGCCCCAGTGGGAACCGCGAATTTTACCTGCCTGTAAAGTGGTTTTCCAATATTTATCAGTTCGTTGTATTCATTCATAAAGCCCAACACAGGAAGAGCAAACTTCTTTGCGAATATCTTCAAGTATTCCTCAAATAATGGATTATCCCATCCTGACCCGCCAGAGTCATCAAAATTATGCGGTATAACAGGAGACTCAGGTAATTCTGGTGTGACCGGTGTACATGAAAAGCAGCCATTCTGAGAATTGGATTCGGGATTTTTAGATTTATGATTGTAGTTCTTATCTGGAAAAGCTACATTTTTATTTTTCTTTGACAGGGGCTTATAGTTATTTGCGTTATTGGTTAAATCACGGGCTTTTGTAGAAATAACATTCGTTATCCCTTGACTTTGATCAGTTTCTGCAAATTGATCGCCGTCCATTAGAATTGGCCGATGCCCTGATGGGTCAACATAATTAAGTGGACTGTTATACGAATAGCTGTAGCGATCAAATCCTTTTGCGCTTGCAGGATTTGGCACAATACTATCTGCCTGGATGAACCGCCCGATCGCAGGATCATACCATCTCGCCACGAAATAATATAACCCAATCTCGGCTTCCTGCCTTTGGCCAGTGTAGAGGTAATCTGTTGTTAAGGTCCCATTCTGATAGCGAATCTCACCAAAGGTTGAGTAACGCACCTCGCTAACTACCACGCCGCTGGCATCTGCCACCATCGAGGTCGACCCCAAATGATCTCCCAACAGCCAGCTGGAGGATAGGCGAACCTGGTGAGGCCGAGATTTTTCTCCCCAGCAAAACCATTCTTGTCTTTGCCGAATAACATAGTCAAGAGGCACGGTTTTGCCTCCTAGGCAGCAAACTCTAATAATTCGCATCGTTGTAATTAGTCAAAGGTTTCATTCCCCTAAGAACATTGAAAAAACGGTAATTCCAATAATAAATATGCAGAAGCAAATCCAAAACCATCCTGTGATTACAGCATACTTTCCTTTGATTGTTGTTTTACCTGCTAGAGGAGATTCCCGCTTGATAATTTGTGCAACTCCTCCAATGCTTGCTACTAAAGCTGCAAAAATTGTGGTTATCCCTCTAAACAATTCCGATGTGTTTCCATTGTAAATTAAGTTATTACAAGCGCCCCCAATAAATATTACTCCTAAAGCCGTCAATAAGGAAACTGTAACCGTTTTGTTAATGTGTGTATTGAAAATTATTTTTTTCATATTTAAGCTCCAGGCTAATTCCTAAGGAGTATAATCTCCAAGCCCAATGACAGGAAATATTGATGAATTTACACGGTTAAAAACAGAATCTAATACGAATGTGGTAGTCAGTGAACCTGCAAGCCAACCCGTTCCTGTTCCAATTGCTTCATCAACTACTGGGATGGGGGTTAATGCTCCGGCAGTTCCCCCCAAAACTGCAATATCTAAACCCACTGCAGATGCAGCGACATCTGTAATACCAACTTCTAGAGCAACAGCAAATGATTGCCCAGCATTTTGCCCCATCGACAAATTTGGATTGTCATAATTTATCGCGAAATGTAGCAATCCACTCACACCCCCTTCGAGATATGGGCCTCCAGGCAAAGACGCACGGCCAACTTTCCAGGCCCCTTTATACGTCTTTAATAATGTTGCGGCATCATATGCTCCAGCAAGTTCATTAAAACTGTCTAAATAACCCTTCATAAACTGAAGAATACATTTATAATCGCATCCGGGAGCAACTCCATGTGATGGTTGTTGACCAGGACTAAAATTTGGCATTCCAGATGGTGGGGCCGGCAATTCTGTAGTCTCCGGTAAGCATGGAAGGCAGCCATTCTGAGAATTTGATGTAGGTTTTTTGGGTTTATGATTGTAGTTCTTATCTGGAAAATTCACGTTTTTGTCAGGCTTCTCATGCCAATTATTAGTATTCTCTACATTCTCCTTTGATACGTGAGACGAGTAACTAAAGTCCTGATAGACAATTTGCATACCATCAAGCAGCAATGGAGCATGCCCACTTGGATCGAGATACAAAAATGGATTATTAAACCCATAGGCATATCTATCGAAACCCTTTGCACTTTCAGGATTTGGCACGATACTATCTGCCTGGATGAAACGCCCGATCGCGGGATCATACCATCTTGCCACGTAGTAGTACAACCCAATCTCAGCTTCCTGCCGCTGGCCGGTGTACAGGTAATCGGTTGTTAAGGTTCCATTCTGATAGCGGATCTCGCCAAAAGCGGAGTAACGCAGTTCGCTTACTACCGTTCCGCCGCCATCGGTGGTCATCGAAGTCGATCC
>CAYSAH010000560.1:0-2739 GCA_964428945.1 uncultured Bacteroidaceae bacterium
CGTTAAAAGCGTTGCAAAGATAATAATTATATATTATCAGGAAAAGCAAATTTAACTTCACGGGCAATGACCGGATCTGATGTCCTTAATGCCATGGAAGAATATGAATTATAAATGAATGAAGCTGAATCTTCAGCTAATCTTTTATACAACGCACTGAGAATCCCTGTCTCATATCAGCTTTTTCCCGGGATATTCTGCTTTCCTGGTAATGCAGGCCCCTTGCAAAGGCAGTGGTATCGGATGCCGGGCTTGAGCTCCACCAGTTCGTACCTTCTCCTTCATTTGAAAAATTGCCATTAAATTTCCTCCGTCCTGCAGGCAGTGCCCTGAATTTTGTTGAACCAAAATTATCATCCTCACTTAAGGCTCCTTCAATCCATTTCATCATATCTTTAGCCAGCATACTTCCCTGGCTGGTACCCCGAAATGATTCCTTGTTCGCATCAGAAACTGTCAAGCCCAGGAATATTTCCAGCTCTTTCCAATCGTCATCAGTTGGTACGCGGTAGCCTTCAGGACATAATTTGGCTGTAGCGGCAGCATCGTAATTATACAGGGCACCATAGGTATCACCAAATGTGTTCCTGTCGTTTTCATACCAGCAGCAGGCAGCACCAGGGCTGTTCTCCCACATTCCCGCATCGGCTTCCCCGGGGATGCTTTCTCCATCGCTTAATTTTGTTGATCTGAGGTTTTCTGCCATCCACCATTGTTCTCCTATAAGAACAACTTTGTAGGTGTTTCCTTCGTAATCATCGACATACTGCAGGTTAAATGTATCAGTGGTAAATACATTTACTTCCCCGGTTGATTCACCCAGGATCGTAGAGGCGTATGCTGCATAATAATAGGCTGATCGTTCCTGCAGGTCTGTAATTTTATAATTAAAGTTGCCATCGACTGCATCAGCAGCAATTTTCGTCCCGCCTGCGACCGGGTTCTGCCCCGTTCCCCAGTAAAATCCAGTTGAGGAGATAGGTTCCAGTCCACTAAAGGTGTATGAACCTTTTATCCTGGCAGAATTATGCGTAAGCGAATCGACCATGATCGTTGTAACCACAGGCAGGGATCCAAGTTGAAATACGACCTCGTCGCTAGCCTCACTTCCGTTATCATCAAATGCAACTGCCCTTATTATATGGTTCCCGGGAAGCAGGAATTCTGTATCAAGGGTATAGGTAAACGGAGGTGCTGTGAAGGTGTTAAGGCTTGTATTGTCAAGCGAGATTCTTACTTCATCGATCACCCCGTCAGGATCACTGGCTTCAATGTTTACTGAAATAGCCTGACCGCTGATAAAAGTAGTATTCTGAACCGGAAGCGTTATGTTGCAAACCGGCGATTCATTTGTCTTACAGGAACCCAGTGAAATAAGAATAAGGAAAACCAATGTGTTTCTCATGTTTGTTCGGGAAAAATTAAAGCCTAAAATTAGGTATTTGAATGGTGTATGCAAACACCGAACAGGAAATGGTCAGTGAATGTCGCTGAAAACAATGCAGCATCGCCGTTTATTTTATTTTAAAGCTTTCTTTATTATCCCGTTTGGTGCAATTTGTTGAAATATTTAACATTTTGTTTTTTTAATAAATCATATCTTGCGTTCAACTAATTAACCAATTCAATTCTCAAAATAATGAACCAGTCCAGGACCCTGATCGGCAGGCAGAGCACTGCGATGATCATGCTTACCATTTTGCGTGTTGGTATAGGATGGCACTTCCTGTACGAAGGATTTTCCAAATTACTGGATAGCGGGTGGACCGCTTCAGGTTACCTTCTGAGTGCCACTGTTCCTTTTGCGAATTTGTTTCATGCAATGGCTGCAAATGAAACGCTGCTGCAATTTATTAATTTGCTTAATATATGGGGACTCATATTTATAGGCCTGGGTCTTTTCCTGGGTCTGTTCACAAAGATCTCACAACTTGCCGGTATTTCGCTTTTAGCCATCTATTATTTGTCCCATCCGCCCTTCTTTGCTGAACCCGGCTTTTTCAGGGAAGGATCTTACCTGCTGGTAAGCAAGGACCTTTTGGAGATCATTGCACTTATCGCCCTGATGTTTGTTCCCACAGGCCGGTTTGCCGGTCTTGACGGACTCCTCATCCGATCTTTCAGGAAACCTTCACACAGGATGGATCACGGGCAGCCGGAAGAGGAAAATTTCAAAGCCGATATTGGAAAAATTGAGCGCAGGGAAGTATTAAAGCACCTGGCCACTGTTCCTTTCCTGGGGGCCCTGGCTTTTGGGATCATCAGGAAGTCGAAAATGGAGAGCCTTGAGGAGCAGAACCTTGTGGATGCAGGTTCTGGAGCGACACAGCGTTTTGTACAACAGATCATGCGGGGTTCTGATTCTCCATCACTTGAAGAGTTAAAAGGTCATAAATTTGATGAGTTAAATGCAATCGGGGGAACGCTCCCTACAGGCATGCTTGGGACAATGAAATCGTCGAGGCTTATCATGGGTGGAAACCTTATCAGCGGTTATGTGCATTCCCGGGATCTCATTTATGTTTCCTCACTGGTTCAACATTATCACCAGAAGGACCGTGTTTTTAAAACCTTAATGATGTGTGAGCAGGCCGGGGTAAACACCTTGCTATCCAACCCAGTCGTTATGCCGATCATGCAGGAATACTGGAAAGGCGGGTATGGAAAGATACAGTTTATTTCAGATTGCTCGGGGCTGATCTACTGGCCGGAGAAGAAACCACTGCCTTTCGGAGAATA
>CAYSAH010000561.1:0-2735 GCA_964428945.1 uncultured Bacteroidaceae bacterium
AAGCGTTGGCTGGGCAATGATGATGGCTTTATAATCGAGCAGTGCCTGGATATTCCCGTTAATGTAACCCCTGTCGACCTGGAAATAATTCTTAAGCTCGTTCATTATGCTGTAGGTCTGGAGTGAATCCAGCTCGCCATGGCCCTCAACAAATGCTATCCTGGGTACATCATTGCTTTTTGTGAGGCTGTGAATTGCCTTAGAAAACTCGTATTCCATTGATTGGATCGAATTGCTGAGGTTTGCTTCGCTCGGAAGTGCAGGATTGTTCTTCAGAAGGTTAACCGGGAATTCCATTCCCTTGTAATTGACCACGGCGCCCGGGAATATAATTTTATCACTCGAGCCACCTTCAGCATCTTTCATTTTAATATTTGTAACCCTCAGCCCCTTGTTGTATAGGTTCAGTATCGCATTGTTTCGAGCTGCCTCATCCTTTTCATCATAAAGGTTGATGAAATCATACTGGATATTTTCTCCTCCATAGGCCCGGAACTCATCGAGCATTTCCCTGATGGATACCTGGAATTTTATAAATTCGGGCGGAAGATCCCCGGCAAGTTAAACCCTGAAATAAACAGGAGCATAATGTTGCATTATAACACTTCGGGTAGATTGCGAAAGGGTATATCGCTTCTCAGAGGTCAGGTCAAGCCTGAAGAATTTTACAGATGATACTCCGGCAAGGACGATCAATACCAGCAGCAGAAGGAGGTATTGAAAAAGGTGTTGGCTGATGATCCTGTTCTTCTCCTTCATCACCACTTGTTTCTTTGTAAAACCAATCTCGTTGACATCAGGAACAGTACGATCGCCCCGGCAAAGTAAAAGAAGTCACGTGAATCAAGGACTCCCCGGCTTATCGAATTATAATGATGGTCTATCCCTATCCTGGAAATCATAAGGTTAAGCCTGCCCGAACCAGCAAGCTCACCCAGGAAATCAAAGCCAAGGTAGACCATGAAGGAAAGGATCACAGCAACAATGAATGCTACGATCTGATTATCGGTAAGAGCAGATGCAAATACTCCTATGGATGCATAAATTCCGCCAAGAAAAAACAGTCCTGTATATGAACCCCATGTTCCGCCTGTATCTATATTTCCCGGAGGTGAACCTAATTTATACACTGACCAGAAGAAGACCAGTGTCGGAATTAAAGACAAGAGAACGAGTGCCCATGAGGCAAGGAATTTTGCAATAACGATCTGGAGTTCTGTCACGGGCCTTGAATATAGCAATTCAAGTGTACCTGAACGCCTTTCTTCTGCGATCATGCGCATGGTAATGGCCGGAACAAGGAAAAGAAATGCCCAGGGGGCGAGTGCGAAAAGACTTTCCAGGCTGGCATATCCGGTATCAAGCACATTCATTTGTCCGGGAAATACCCACATGAACAGGCTGTTGATCGTCAGGAAAACAACGAGTTCAACTTAACCTGTAAGCGAGCTGAAAAAAACTTTTATCTCTTTACCAAATATTACCCACATCTGCTTTGAATTGCTTGCAAAAATACTTTAAAGACATGATCATTGCAACAGATCAAGGTCAGGGATACTTGATTTCGGAAGGTCCTCATAGTTCATTATCCGGACCTTATAAAAATAAAACTGTATGATATCTTTATAATTGAAACCAAGCTCAGCCATTTTCATTGCCCCTTCCTGGCTTAATCCAACGCCATGACCATATCCTTTGCCCCAGATCACGATCCTGCCTCCAACTTCCGGGAACATATTAAAGAATGTTGATTTCAGGTTCCAATCCTCCCTGATCTTTGTCATCAATATTGAATCCTGATCAAGAACAAAATATTTCTTCCTGTGTCTTTGCTGGATATAGAGCAGTTCATCAGGTAATTTCTTCACAGACTTCATTCCCTGCTCAAGAAGGTATTTTTTCCAATCGGCAAAATAAATAGTATCGTACCACCTGTCGTGACTTTGGTGCAGGGAATGCGGATCCAGGACTGCCTGGAGATAATCTGTATCTTTCAGCCAAACATCAGAAGCGCGCTGGGTTTCACCTCCGCTGTTTGAATGGTAAACAGCAGTGATTAGCTTGTAATGGTAATCCGCAACAACTTCTCCCGTAGTCTCATATACTGCCTTAATAATGTCGGGATTGTAAATGGCACGCCCATGGTAGGCCTGGCAATGCACTCCGTCGCAAAGTGAAAAGCCTTCCTCTGTGTGCTTCAAAAAACTATTCAACATATAGGTACGGGTAAGCAGTGCATGCGCCTTGTAGAGCTCTATTCCAGAATTTGGTCCGACCTCGGATTCAAGGACACCAGAAATATATTTATCAAAATCAACATGGTTAATGATATTCAGGAAACCATCTTTAGCTTCTATAACAAGATGATCGTCGTAAGAACGGGACTCAAGTGCCGGCAATACAGGTCTGATCCTGAATGAGCCGTAATCAGTAAGGCTTTCGATCCTTATTGAAGCAAACATTCCAAAACTCATGCTTGAATTGTGCAGTGAAAGTGTATCATTTTTCAAGACAGCAAATAGAATATCCCCTTCCTTAAATTCCCCTAGCCTCTCCTCACCTGATTTAATCAGGTATTCCCCTCCGGTGCAATATATCACTACAGATTCTACTATCTCATTGTTGTATAAACCGATCCTTATCATCTGCGCAGTGGCGCTGAATGAGATAAAACCAATAAATACTATTAATAAAAATCCTCTTTTCATTACTCTGCGCTATCTCATGAATTCAAC
>CAYSAH010000562.1:0-2730 GCA_964428945.1 uncultured Bacteroidaceae bacterium
TTCACTGTTGCCAGCAGGATCTTACCTGCTGCGCTGGAATCGCCTTCAAGTAATTTTTCCTGTTCGATGAACGGAAGCAAAACGGCTACAGATTTCTTCATCACCCGGGCACTCTTCACAACCTGTGGCAGAAACATCTTTCCGGAACCAAAAAGGTCTCCGACAACATTCATTCCAGCCATCAGTGGGCCTTCGATTACTTTAAGTCCGGCTCCGATCTTCCTGTGGGCTTCAAGGGTGTCTTCTTCAATATATTCTGTGATCCCTTTTATGAGGGCATGTTTCAGCCGCTCTTCGACTGTTCCTGAGCGCCATTCCTCTGATACTTTTTCGCCTGATTCCAACTGCTTCACATTTTCGGCAAAGGCAAGCAATCTCTCGGTTGCATCCGGCCGCCTGTTCAGGATGAGGTCCTCTACATGTTCCAGCAGATCTTTGGGAATCTCGTCGTAAACCTGGAGCATGGCAGGATTTACGATCCCCATATCCATTCCGGCCTGAATCGCATGGAAGAGAAATGAAGAGTGTATCGCTTCCCGCACCACATCATTTCCCCTGAAAGAAAATGACAGGTTGCTTATCCCGCCTGAAACCTTTGCAAAGGGGAGATTTTCCTTGATCCATTTTATTGTATTGATGAAATCAACGGCGTAATTGTTATGTTCTTCCATCCCTGTTCCGATAGTAAGGATATTCGGATCGAAGATGATATCCTCTGGAGGAAAACCAACTTTTTCAGTAAGGATATTGTAAGCCCTGGCGCAGATCTCTGTTTTTCGTTCGAAGGATGAAGCCTGGCCCTCCTCATCAAAAGCCATCACAACTGTGGCGGCCCCGTAAACCCTTATCTTTTCAGCCTGTTCAATGAATCTTTGCTCGCCTTCCTTCAGGCTGATTGAATTGACAATCGATTTCCCCTGTACACATTTTAAGCCGGCTTCGATCACACTCCATTTTGAAGAGTCGATCATAAAGGGAACCTTGGAAATATCAGGCTCAGCGATCATGAGGTTGAGGAATTTTTCCATTTCGTATTCGGCATCCAGCATCGCATCGTCAAGGTTGATGTCCAGAACCTGTGCACCATTCTCAACCTGGTTCCTTGCGATAGCGAGGGCCTCTTCGTATTTCTTTTCCCTGATGAGTCTTGCAAACTGCCTGCTTCCGGCAACGTTAAGACGTTCTCCAATATTGATAAAATTTGAACCTTTAAAAGAGGCAAGTGGCTCAAGTCCGCTCAGTTTGAATTTTTTATCACGGGGATTCAGGGAATGGGCCTTGCTATGTTCTGCATGCCTTGCAAATTCCCTGATATGTGCTGGTGTCGTACCGCAGCACCCCCCGACAATATTAATGTAGCCCGCATCCAGGAATTCCTTGATCTGGGCTGCCATTTTTTCTGGCGTCTCATCATATTCACCGAATTGGTTGGGCAATCCAGCGTTTGGATGGGCACTTACATAGAATGGTGATTTTTCTGAGATCTCCCTTATGTATGGCCTCATTTCACTTGCCCCAAGGGAACAGTTCAATCCCAGCGAAAGCAGATCGATATGTGAAACGGAATTTATAAAGGCCTCAAGGGTCTGGCCACTCAGTGTTCTCCCTGAGGCATCGGTTATTGTGCCTGATACCATAACAGGAAGTTTGAGTCCCTTTTCTGCAAACAGTTCATTTAAAGCAACGAGCGAGGCTTTGGCATTGAGGGTATCAAAAATCGTTTCTATAAGAAAGAGGTCAACCCCCCCGTCGAGTAAGCCCCTGGCCTGTTCTTTATAAGCATTTTTCAGGTCATTAAAAGTAACAGCCCTGTAACCCGGATCATTTACATCAGGTGACATGGATGCGGTTTTATTGGTGGGACCAATGGAACCAGCCACATACCTTGGTTTCCCTGGATTTTTAAGTGTAAATTCATCAGCGACCTCCTTCGCTATTTGCGCAGATCTGAGATTCAGATCGTAAACTGCAGATTCAGTTTTATAGTCGGCCTGTGAAATAGAAGTCGAATTGAATGTGTTGGTTTCAATGATATCTGAACCGGCTTCGAGAAATTCACGGATTTTGGGCGTGATCATACGAATCCTTGAGCTGGGGCCTGGTTATGGAAAGAATATCGTTGTTTCCAAACAGATTGTCCGGGTGATCCTTAAATCGGTCCCCCCTGAAGTCTTCTTCTGTCAGGTCAATTTTCTGGATCATTGTGCCCATTGCCCCGTCGAGAATAAGAATCCTGTCTTTTAGAAGGTCCCGTATTTCTGCTTTCTTTGTCATAGATATGTTTCAGCCCGCAAAGTTACTAATTAATTATTGACAGGTTAGTTCCCGGATTGTTTACATTCTTCAGTAGAAATATTGAATTTCTAATAGAAGAAAGGTTCGTCAATTATAATTCAGGATGAGGAAGATCCTCTGTTCCTCTATGTGTATTCTTAACGAATCTCTTTGAAATAGCTAAATCACAAAGATTAATTGAGAAGGCACTGAGGATTACAGAGGATCAAAATTAATTTATTTATTTCCTGTCCTTACGCGAAAACCTTTTTGAATGCCTGTTGAAAATCTGAGATGATGTCTTCAATATGTTCAATGCCGACTGAAACACGAAGCATTGTTGGTAAAACGCCTGCCCTTACCTGTTCCTCTTCAGAAAGTTGCTGGTGTGTGGTGGCAGCAGGTTGAATAATAAGAGTTTTAGCATCACCTACATTAGCAAGATGACTCACAAGC
>CAYSAH010000563.1:0-2729 GCA_964428945.1 uncultured Bacteroidaceae bacterium
TTTCTATCCGTTTTATTATATATAGGTTCAATTTTTCTCAATGATTCAGCTCTGTGGATCAGGATTATTCTGAAAAGTTCAATGGTTCTATTTTTCCCTCTATTCTTATACCTGCTTAAGTTTTACGAGCCTGTGGAGCTAGAAAGAATAATGGGAGCATGGAAAAAATGGAGAAATCCCAGGTTTTGGTATAAAAATTTCAGGGATATTGTTGAAAAACAGTCATTAGAGTCATCAACATAAGTGATTCCTTAAATCAACTGATTCATTAGTTGCGAAAGATCTCTTGTCAATTCTTTACGAGAGAATCTTGTATCCGGACAGGAGGCCGGGATGTATTTCCTTTGACTGTTTAGGAACTCAATTATCTTCCCTTCATTAAATGATTCTATTGCCGATACAGCATTTGACTGCCTGATGATCTCTGCCCCGTCTCCATCTTCAGGGCCAATAAACAGGATAGGTCTTCCTACGGCCATATATTCAAACAACTTCCCGGTTATAATACCCTTGTTATTTTCTGAATCAGGTATGATAAGAAGTAAGATAGAGGATTTGCTCATAAATTCGATGGCCGTCCTGTGGTCAACATATGGAATCAGTTCAATATTCTCCTCAGGCAGCGATTTGATCTTTCTGAGGTGCCCCGGTGATATGGTTCCAATGAATCTTAGCAAGGAGCCTGGATTCTTTTTCAAAAACTCACGGAATGCATCGATAAAGGTATCAACAGGGTATATATCAGCAAGGGTTCCGACATAGGTAATTACAAACCTGGTGTCGGAAGGAGATGGAAGGTCAATAAAATCATCCGGGTCATACCCGTTGGTGATAACTTCGATCCTCGTTCGGGAGGCTGACTTTGCAGAAAAGAGTTCTTTCAGTGCCGGGCTGACAGTAATGACGGCATTGGCTTTTTCTATTACCGATCTTTCCATCTTCCGGTTAATTCTGTGCGCCCACCTGGTCGGATAAAACTGCCTGTAATAGTAGATATCCGTCCAGGGGTCCCTGAGATCAGCGATCCAGGGGATTTCAAATTCCTTCGAGAGGGATAATCCGATCAGCTGGGTAGAATGCGGGGGTGAGCTGGTAATGAAGCAATCAATTTCTCCACCTGTCAGTATTTCCCTTGCTTTTTCCAGGGCAAAGGTGTTCCATCCTTTTCTTGGATCTGGTAAAAAGAAATTTCCACGAATAAACCTTGCGATCTTCTGTTTTGATGAAACAGAACTTTTTTCATTGGCAAAACCGGCATAGGGGATATTTTCTGAGCCGGAAACTTTTTTATAAACCGAAAATGATTCCCTGCTTTCTGTCCTTATAACCCTTGTGGTTCCGACAACTTCTTTTTCAAGCGTGCGGTCGGTCACAGGGTATGAGGCATATTCAGGATCAACTGTAAGTATTATTGGTTCCCACCCAAATTCAGGCAGATACTTCGCAAATTTCAACCAGCGTTGCACACCGGCTCCCCCGCTTGGCGGCCAATAGTAGCTTATGATCAATACCCTTTTCATTGGGCAGGCATCTTAAAGTTTTTTCAGTAAGGTCCTGATGTCAACTTTTTCCTTTATAATTTCCCTTAAAGAGTGAATATCCACACGATCCTGTTCCATGGTGTCCCGGTGCCTGATTGTTACCGTATCATCGCTTAGTGTCTGGTGATCGATCGTAATGCAATATGGGGTGCCGATGGCATCCTGGCGGCGGTACCTTTTACCAATGGAATCTTTTTCCTCGTATTGGCAATTGAAATCGAATCTGAGCTCATCAATAATTCCCCTGGCTTTTTCTGGCAATCCATCTTTTTTGGTCAATGGAAGAACCGCCAGTTTTACCGGGGCCAGCGCTGGAGGAAGCTTCATCACCACTCTCAGGTCTTCGGTCCCATCCTCTTTGGTAAGGGTTTCTTCGTAATAGGCTGCAGCCACAATCTGCAGGAACATCCTGTCTACGCCAATCGAAGTTTCCACTACGTATGGAGTATAGGATTCATTCGTTTCCGGATCGAAATACTGCATTTTTTTACCAGAATATTTTTCATGGCTTCCAAGGTCAAAATCTGTACGTGAATGGATCCCTTCAACCTCCTTGAAACCAAAGGGGAATTTGTATTCAATATCCGATGCGGCATTGGCGTAGTGGGCAAGTTTATCATGATCATGAAAACGGTAATTCTCAACGCCAAATCCAAGGGCCTGGTGCCATTTCATTCTCCGCTGTTTCCAGCTTTCAAAGAATTCGAGTTCTGTGCCGGGTTTAACAAAATACTGCATTTCCATTTGCTCAAATTCCCGCATCCTGAAGATAAACTGCCTGGCAACGATCTCGTTCCGGAAGGCTTTACCGATCTGTGCAATACCAAAGGGCAACTTCATACGCCCGGTTTTTTGAACATTAAGGTAATTGACAAATATTCCCTGGGCGGTCTCTGGTCTTAAATAGATCTTTGAAGCTCCTTCAGCAGTAGATCCCATTTCCGTTGAGAACATCAGGTTGAACTGGCGTACCTCTGTCCAGTTTTTTGATCCTGATACCGGGCAAACGATCTCTTCATCCACAATGATCTGCCTGAGTTCATCCAGGCTGCCATCATTTATTGCTTTTACAAACCTTTCATGGAGCTTGTCATATTTTTCTCTGTTCTCCAGTACACGGCCGTTGGTGGTAAGAAACTGTTCCTTGTCAAATGAATCGCCGAACCTGGCAGCTGCTTTTTCAACTTC
>CAYSAH010000564.1:0-1118 GCA_964428945.1 uncultured Bacteroidaceae bacterium
AAGTGGCATTGTACCACGAACAAACATCTCTTAAGACTTTTACTCAGAATCCTAATCCGGAGTTATTAGTCAACTATCTTCACCGGAATTTTCCGGGTGCAGAATTTCATTGCGCCTATGAAGCAGGATTTTCTGGATTCTGGCTACAAAACACCTGGAAAGAGAAGGGATTATCAAAAAGGCTGTCGCCGGGGATTCAGAAGCACTGACTTTATTGATCGACAAATACAATCATATTGCTTTCAATTTAGCACTGAGTATTGTTAAGAATAAGGAAGACGCAAAAGATATAACCCAGGACAGCTTTTAAAAGTACTTGAGAATATCGGCACATTTCGGGATGATTCAGAATTTTCAAACTGGCTATACAGGATCGTATACAACCGGTCTATTGGATTTCTGCAAAAGACAATTTATTTTCATTCATCGATAGAGCATGCCTCGCTTTATGAAGATTACGAAAGTGAAGATCAGTCGGAGGTCAGGATTGGAGAATTATATAAAGTGATCGCTTTGCTTCAGGCTTAGTAATCTACTGTCTCCCTGCCCTATCTTGTCTAATTTTCCATACATTTATTAAATAATTTCAAATTTCTACAGCAATGAAAAAGCTAATATTAATTCCCTTAGTGATTTCAGGTTTTATATTAATATCATGCTCCAATAAAAATGCTCCTGTCCAATCAAGCGATTCAGGCCCCTATACCTGGAAGAATGTTACAACAGTCGGAGGCGGATTTGTTCCGGGGATCGTATTTCATCCAAGTGAAAAAGGGGTCCGATATTGCCGGACAGATATGGGAGGAGCCTACCGCTGGAATGAAGAAACCGGTAAATGGGAAGCCCTGCTTGACTGGCTATCCTATGCAGATCTGAATCTTATGGGTGTCGAAAGTATTGCCCTCGATCCAAAGGACCCTGATATGTTATTTCTTTCATGTGGAACCTATACTAATCAGTCGACTCCCGATGGTGCAGTTCTTTGGTCCGACGACCGTGGTATTACCTTCAACAGGGTTGATATGCCCTTTAAGATGGGAGGAAACGAGAATTGCAGAGGAAACGGGGAAAGAATGATGGCAGACCCGAATAATGGAAACATTCTGTACCTGGGAACA
>CAYSAH010000564.1:1128-2723 GCA_964428945.1 uncultured Bacteroidaceae bacterium
CGCGCGAGCGGCACGCGCTCCGCGCCGAGCTCGGTGGCGAAGCACCGACCGGGCAAAAACATGGATGCAGTTAAGCAGTTTTCCTGATGTTACTGAGATCCCTCCTGAAGTACCCGAAGGACGTAACAGGTGGAGGATTATGCAAAACATGGGAAGCGGAATTGTATTTACAATATTTGATCCTTCGAGCAAAAGTCATGGCAGGAGCCAGGTCATTTATACCGGTGTATCCCTTATGGGCAGGCATAATCTTTTCGTAAGCAGGGATGCAGGAGAAACCTGGGATCCGGTCCCTGGTCATCCCATTGATTTCCGGCCCACACATGGTGTTCTTGCTTCCGATGGGGCAATTTATATAACTTATGGCGATAATCCAGGTCCGGCACCCATGCACAACGGTGCCGTATGGAAACTGGATACGAAGTCCGGTGAATGGACGAATATCACACCTGAAAAACCTGATCCTGATAATGATAAGGGATTTGGATATGCTGCAGTTTCGGTTGATGCAGCTGATCCCAGGGTCCTGATCGTCTCAAGCTACCACAGGTACAGCCTGGGTGGCGACGATATCTTCAGAAGCGTGGATGGAGGAAAAACATGGAAACCAGTATTTGCAGGAGGTTCAGAATTCGACTATTCCAAGGCTCCATATATTCAGCATACGGGGGTGCACTGGATGTTCGACATTGAAATCGATCCGAAAGATTCCGACCATGCACTTTTTACTACAGGATACGGAGGGCATGAAACCTTTAATCTCACCGCAGCCGACCGGGGAGAAAAAGTTGTATGGCAGATCATGGCAAGCGGGATTGAGGAAACAGTTCCACTGGAACTACTGAGTCCTCCTGTGGGTGGACAGGTAATCACTGCGATTGGAGACTATTGCGGGTTTGTACATTATGACCTGGAGCATCCTGTTAATGAAGGGTGCTTTGACAACCCTCATTTTGGCAATACCAATGGGATCGCATGTGCAGAACTGAAGCCGGAAATCATAGTGAGGGTGGGTATCGAGGCGGCTAATCCTGCCGATCAGAATATCGGATATTCGACAGATGGGGGCAAAACGTGGCAGCCTTCACCCACAATGCCCGGAGAGAGGTCAAGGCTGGGACATATTGGAGTAAGCTCCGACGGAGCAAGCTGGGTCTGGACCCCGGAAAGAGAAGCTGTTTATGTAAGCAGCGATATGGGAAAAACATGGAAAGCTTCAAAGGGGATACCCGAAAATCAGAGGGTAATTGCTGACAGGGTTGATCCGAAGACCTTCTATTCCCTGGATCTCTTCGAAGGGAAACTTTTTATAAGTCGTGACGCCGGTGTATCCTTTTCAGCACAATCAATGAACGCACCGGTGATAGTTCCTGAAAACCGCCAGGGACGAGGTGATACAAGGGGGGGACAGGACCGGGTATATGCCACTCCGGGAAAGACCGGAGATCTTTGGATCGCGGCATTTGACGCATTATATCACTCTGAAAACAGCGGTGGTGATTTCTCTAAATTACCAGGTGTAGAGGAGATCCATGCTTTCGGTTTCGGAAAAGAAAAGCCTGCCGGTCAAGGCCAAACGGTTTCTTTACAGCCTC
>CAYSAH010000565.1:0-1689 GCA_964428945.1 uncultured Bacteroidaceae bacterium
TATTGCTTTTTAAAGCATTTAACCTGCTTAGTGACATGCGCAAGGGTTTTCCTTCAACGTCAAAATCATCTGCTTTTCCTTTTTCCCTTATCCCGAACAGCCAGTTATGAAGATGATTGGTCAGCCTTCCGTTATCTTTGCCATACCTGTATCGGGAATAGAGCCCCAGGCTGAGAAACTCGCCTGCAAGCGAGTAATTTATGTCAAATGAGCCGAGGGAATATTTGTGGTCCGGATCCGTAACAATTAGCTGGCTTATATGGATCTTATTGTTCACCCGGCCTTCAGTCTTTGCTTTTTCAATGCTTTCCTTAAGCAGGGCAAGAACTTCGGGGTTACGTTTTATAATATTTTCTGTGTTTACTTCCAGGGACCGCCCCTTTCCGAAAAAATAATGCTGTATAAATTTCCTTGGAAGAGGAAAGAGGGCGATGTAAAGGAGCGAAGAAAAAGAGATTATTTTTAATCTGAACATCGATGGATGGAGTGCAGGGATCAAATATTTCCAAATATATTGGTCAATGTTAAGTAAAACATTCATGCACTTAATATTTTTTAGTTTATTAATAATAACTTTCAAACTATTGATTCCTGACCAGCTTTTTTAATTCTTCGATTCTTTCCCTGTAATATTCATCAGGATTGATCTCATAGGCTAATTCTACATTTTTCAGTGCATTTTTAAAGTCATTTTCGGACACATAATAATCAGCCAGGGAATCATATACGTTTGGGCTACCTGGGTAATATCCGGCATTCAAATTGAAAATTGCAAGGGCTTTTTCCTTATTTCCCCATTCCATGTTCATGTATCCAAGCATGTTCAGGAGTTCTTCATCCAAGGGTGGTTCAGGGTATCCAAAATGATCCAGGAGTTTTTGCTCACGTTCTCTTACAAGTTGCACAATCTCCTTCGTTGTGGTTTCCGGATCGTTATACCTGTCCGAATGTTCAAGCTGATACCAGCTGAAAAGGGATTTCAGCCCATCCATTACTGAAGGTAATACAACCGATCCGTGCAGATCTTTCTTATAATATTTCCAGAACAAATTCAACCCATTTTCGGTATGTTCCTCAAGTTGTCTTTTAAATTCTATGTTTGAGCGTGCAAACAGGGTATATTCACTGGTATCTGACATCACATTTTCGATGTTGATGCCACCATCCTGCAGGTGCAATTGACCTCCAAGCGTCATGAATAAGGATTTGCCGCTTAATGATATATTAGCTAAGATTTCCTTAGATTCCCTCAGGAACTTCTGATCGTCCCAGTCAAGGCTGGGATCTATTGCAAGATAGTATGCGAACAGCTCGCTGTGTTTGAGCAAGGTGTTTATACAAAACAAGCCTCCGTAGGAATGCCCGATTAATATCCTGAAACCGGATGTGGAATACTTGTTGTCGATGTAGGGAATTAATTCTTTCTTAATGTATTCGGTATATTGTTCTGCCCCGCCACTTTCCATATTGAATTCTATCCCGTGCTTCGATTCGATCTTTGAAGGTGTCAGGTTACGGGTCCGGTGGTCTGAATTTGAAATGGCAACGATGATCATCTCCGGCATAAATCCTCCCCAATAATATGTTGTAACAGCAGACACAGCCATAAGCTGTTCTTCCCCATCAAGAACAAAGACAACAGGATATTTTTCCTGGCTGTTGGGATCGTAATTTGCAGGAACCTGGATC
>CAYSAH010000565.1:1699-2701 GCA_964428945.1 uncultured Bacteroidaceae bacterium
ATAACCTTTGCTGTTCATTCAGGATAGTTGAATAGATGCTGTCTTCCTTTCCAATGCTTAACAGGTAGTCGGGCTGTGCATGCAGCTTAAGAAACATCGAAATCCAGATCAATAGAAAAGAGAAAGTTATTTTTTTAAAGACCATTCTGTTTTGCAGAGTTAAGCCGGCTTTAGACCATCTCTTTCTTAATGCTTTAAAACTTACCATATAATACAATAGATGAATGATTCAAAATCACTAATTCCTTACTTAAGAACCGTTGACAGAAATAGTTGTTCAAATAGTTGTGGAAGATCGATCACTGTTGCCCTTTGAATTTAATTCTTTTTGGCCAGGCAATTCAGGCAGTAATCCCTGTGGGCACTGAGGGTTGCCCCACATTTTTTACAAGCCCACCGGTATTCTTCTTTTGCGATGAAAGCTTCTAATCCTTCACTATGAATACACTCAAGATTTTCTATCATGCTCATCCCGTAATTCTCCCTGTACCTTTTATCTAGCCTTTTCAGACGCGCACAAGGATAGATCTCACAGTCATAACAAAAATGGGACAGCGTTTTGTTCAATTTCCCACAATTTAATATGGAGCACTTGGCACAATGGACAGGCTTGGAATCGGAGTCTGACTGGCAACCCGGGCATGGTTTTTTATCACGCAGGAAGCCTATGCAAACTCCGCAGTTCATTCCGCAAGGGGCGATCAGGCCTGAGAATTTGGATTTGCCAGTGTTCATTTTTTGTTATTTGCTTGATCAGAAATGGCTCCTGAATGCCTTATCCACCAGGGGAGTTAGGAGAAAAGGAGGCAGGCCGAGTTTCTCTATGCAACGCCTGCACGATTCCATTTCATCGGGCGAAGATCCGGGGTAAAATTCTTTTACAATACTGTCAATTTTATGCAGATATTCTTCTCCTTCCTTTATTTTCCGGTAGATCTCTTCCGGGTGGTCCGAGGGTGGCGCCCATGAAGAGAGCAAAACCCTGTAATTGTTATCCTGCTT
>CAYSAH010000566.1:0-2700 GCA_964428945.1 uncultured Bacteroidaceae bacterium
TGCAGAAAATTCCTATGCCCAGTTAAGGTGGATATATGAAAGGTCGGCCTGGTCTGAACCAGAGTACAGGCGCTACCCGGTATACCGGTTTAATGGAAGAATCAGTTATTGATCTCTTCAAGTACCGAATAACTCATCAGCTTGCCTTTTTTATTGTAGGATTCCGATCTAATTATCCCGTTTTTTTTATTGTAGTATTCAGCCGCACCAGATTTAATCTTAATGAATCCGATCTGTGATAATACATCGTAGGTTATCTTTATACAGTCGAATGAGCCGGCTGGTGTTGTAACTGTTTCTTTTCCTGCAACGACTCTGTTTGAGACCGTAACAGCCAGTGTAACTTTTACAGGAGTTCCTGTATTAACAGTTACTGTAACAGTTCCATCATTAAGAACATCCCCGGCCACAGCATTTTTTGGAATTGAAATATCATCTGCAACAATGTCGAACTCCATCCCTTCATAGGCAGTCATTGAATTCGGATCCAGAAATTTTGCCATATCAACCTTAACTTCACCATTTTCGCAGCTTATCCTGAAATCACTTTCAAAATTATATTCTTTATAATCGCTGTATACCTGGTGAAAAAGCAGGGAAAGCCCACCCGGAATACTTGTTTTCTCCACTACTGTTGATATGGTATAACCCGTTGGTTTATCCTTATCATCGTAATTTACCATTTTAGTGCTTGTCCCCTCTTTGTATTCATTATAGATCTCGCAATCCTGTCCGAACGAAAGGTTTCCTGCGATCAGAATCCCAAGAACCATTAATACTGAAAGTAATTTTCTCATTGTATGTTGTTTAATTTATTTCTAAAATTACAGATTACAGATTAATTTTCAATTTGCTTCAGGCAAATTTCTATGTCATAAATAATTCAATTTGATTACATTTGCTTAACAAGATCCAAACACTGAAATACCATTGACTAATAATTCTTTCAAACACAGAATGGTTTTGCTGTTACTGGCATTTATAGTCTTAATGCCGGTTTGTGCAGCAGGAAGTATAGAAGAATTCTTAAAGGAATTACCGCTGGAAAATGTAAAAGTACTTGAAAAAGAAGCCTTTTACAGTCATATTTATGAAGTTATGTTCGAACAGCCCATTGACCACAACAATCCTGACATGGGTAGTTTTTCCCAGCGATTGTATATTTCACACGTGGATGAGACAAGGCCGGTTGTCCTGGTTACCGAAGGATACTCTGCAGGATACTATTATACCAGCGAACCTGCAGCTATGCTTAAATGCAACCAGATCATCGCCGAACACAGGTATTTCGGTGAAAGCGCGCCCGACAGCATTCAGTGGCAATATTTAACAACATGGCAGGCATCTGCTGACTATCACAGGATCATCGGGAAATTCAGGAAGTTTTATACCGACAAATGGATCACGACGGGCATCAGTAAAGGCGGTCAAACCTTGATCTTCCACAGCTTTTACTTTCCAGACGATGCAGATGTGAGGATCCCTTATGTTGCTCCCCTTAACAACAGTACAGAGGATTCCAGGATCTATGATTTTTTAGACCACGTAGGTTCAAAAGACTGCAGGAACAGAATCTATAAATTTCAAAAATACCTACTGAAAAATCAGGATATTTTTCGTCCTGAATTTGCAAAATTTTCTGAAAGAAGAAATTACACTTACGAAATTGTCGGCGGGGTTGAAAAAGCTTTTGAATATTGCGTTCTTGAATATCCCTTTGCATTCTGGCAATGGGGTTATGCGAGTTGCTCCCAGATCCCGGGAAAAAAGAGTGAACCTTCTGAGGTTATCCTCCACATGAATACTGTTGCAGGCTTTGACTATTTTACAGATGAATTCATTAATGAATACAGGCCATTCTATTACCAGGCCTACACAGAGATGGGATACTATGGCTATAATCTTGACGATTTCAAAGCTTACCTGAAATATGTTAATGATCCTGGTTTCGGATTTGCCCTGCCTGAAGGGGAAGAAATTTCATTTGATAATACCTTGCTTACTAAGGTTGATAAATATATGAAAACCGACGCCAAAGATTTTATTTTCATCTATGGAGAATATGATACATGGTCTGCAACAGCAGTTGACCTGGGCGACAATAATTTATCCAAGGTGTTTTACAATAAAAAGGGTTCCCACAGAACAAGGATAAAATATGCCCCGTGAGGAACAGGAAGTAATTTTTAACCTTTTGAACGAGTACCTGAGAGACTAATTTTTAATGTATTTCTTTCTCGCTGCTTCGATCTCACCGGCAAGTTCCTTAAGCAATACCCTTCCTCCATGGGCCGGATGGGCAGTTATAATTCCCATATCGATATATTTTTGCCAGCTTCTGATAACTTCCTGCTTGTTATTCGCAAAAGGCGGGAAGTGGTCCTTTCTTGAGAAGCCAAGAACATTATCACCAACCATTGCTTCGCCGTTTTCCAGCAACACTGACACCGATCCATCTGTATGCCCTGGCGTGTGGAACACCCTCCCTGGTATGCCAAAAGGGTTCAGATCGAGTTCTTCCCCTATAAGCAGGTCCGGCCTTACCGGGGGATAATTTGCCAGTTTAGGTGAAAACAGGTTCCCGGCTGCAGTTAAAAGTTTACCTTTCCATCGTGTACCCTTTGGAAAAGGAGTTCGGCCCCTTTCAAGAAATGCAGCTTCGGAATGGTGGACGGCAAGAGGAGCTCCGCTAAGCTCTTT
>CAYSAH010000567.1:0-2696 GCA_964428945.1 uncultured Bacteroidaceae bacterium
GAATTCCCAATATTGACGATGATTGCTTTGTATCATACGCAGGTATTGAAAGCCAATATGATTTTAACCCGGATGCAAGGTTTCCAAATGCACAAAATCGAATTTGGAATGCAAGAAATTATTTATGCCCGATTCCGCAACAGGAAATTGATACTTACGCAGGCCTTGGTGGTACTTTAGGACAAAATGATGGATATTGATATGAAACTTAAACAGATTACAGTCCTTATGTTTTAAATAGTCAATAATTAGTTTAGTTAGTTTCCGGCTGGCAGTAAGACTTCCTGCCAGCCGGTTTTTTTCTTAAGTTAAATAATAATTTAAACCATCCTATTACCAATGAATCGCCCTATTACCTGGTTATTTTTGATGTTTATTGTTTTAAACATAACCACTTCAGGAGCGCAGAAATATATCGTTATACAAAATGAAGCATATAAAATAAGTATTCCTGATTCAAAGAATAAGGTCTCGCATTTCACTGTTGAAAGGAATGGAAGTCCAGACATTATACGCTCTGTTTCTCCTGAATTTACTGTCATATATTATTCTGAGGATCCTGGATACCAGCTCGGCCACATCAGCGAAGGAAATAGCCCGGTTGCTGAATGGCAGAATAAAGCTGGCCGGAAAACAGTCGATTTATGGGAAATAGGGAAAACCTCTGTTGTGAAAACTGACAAGGTAATCCGAAAGTCGCCGGGTGAGATTGTATTCAGATGCGATAACAACGAATTATTTTCCCTTGAATTTTCTGTCAGGCTTGAGCAGGGAAGTGTTACACCCCTTCTGACCTGGGAACTGGAAGTCCGCAGGGAAGGATGGTATTCTGTGGCATTTACCGGACTGGAACCAAGTGTTCCTAAAGAACTGGATTTTCTGTACCAACCGCTTGTATGGACATGGAATCGGTTTCCGGTTCAGGCCGTATTAACTCCTGAATCGTTTTCAACCACTGCCGCTACGTTTGTCAATAAAGATGGATTCACGGAAGGAATTGCTGCAAATCTTCAGGAAATTCCGTACCGCTTTGCCACTTTTGAAAACTCCAGGTTCGGGTTTGCATTAAGAACGCATGACGGAATGGCGAAACCCATGTTACTGGCACCCATCCCGGGCGGCGCAGAATCAGCCCTCCATTCAGGGGATAAACACAGTTTCAGTTGCCGGTATTTCCTGCAGCCCGGAGATTGGCAGTCAGGACTGGATCATTTGTACAGGGATGTCATTGCCTTTAAAACCGAACGGGAGAATGCAACGGTTTCGCTGAATCAAACATTGGAAAATATGATCTCCCTGGCTATGGACGATACCTATTCCGGGTGGGTGGAAGAATTAAAAGGTTCAGATTACAAATTTGATGTCCCGGGTACGGTCAAGAATGTATCAGCCCTTCATCCCCTGAGTATTGCACTGACAACAGGTAACATGGAGATATATCGCCGCCGGGCTTTGCCGATGATTGAATACATGTTATCAAGGGAAAAGTATTTATATGCTGTAAATGATCAAATCAAACAGCAGAATCCCTCTCACTTTCTGAAAGGACCTTGTACTGAAATTGGTGAATTAGCCGGGCTATATCAGATGACCGGAGGTATAAATGGTGTTTTTGTTAAGGAGGCAGATCGTATTTTCGGACAACCGCGCAAACTTAACCTGATTACAGAAACCGGGGGCGGATCGTGGCAGGATTATCTGGCCTTATACAGGATTTCCGGAGACAAATCGCATTTGAATAATGCTGAAAAACTGGCCCGTCTATATTTAAATGAAACATTTGAAAAATACCCGAGCGACTTTAATACGAGTTCAGGATTGAAGGATTCACAAGCCACCTTTGTCACTGACTACACCCTGGCATGGTACGATCTGGTTGAACTTTACGAAGAAACCGGTGAAAAGCGTTTTCTCGAAGCGGCCATTGCTGGTGCCAGTCAGATGTTGCTGTGGGTACGTTCCAATCCTATGGCACCCGATTCAGTAATTACTGCAAATAAAGGCGGTCGGGTAAAAGGTGTATTCCCAGGCAGAAGATTTACATCTGAGAGCTATGAATGGAAAGAATTTGATACTTCAACTGAAATACAAGAGCAGGAGGTGCCGGCCTGGCGCACTTCACTGGCCGGATTATTACCCGAAGTTCCCTATACTTATATGTACGGCCCTATCATGCTGGCCCATCATGCGGCATGGATGCTCCGATTGGCACATCTGACCGGTGATAAAAAATTTAAGGATGCTGCATATAATGCTGTTATAGGACGTTACGCCAACTTTCCGGGTTATTACTTCACTTCCATGAATACTACGGTCTATCAGCAACCTGATTATCCGCTGCATCCGTATCTGGAGATAAAATACAATGCGATTTTTTATAACCATATCTGGCCACACATTGCTTTGCTCCAGGATTTCCTGGTAAGTGATGCATACATGAAATCAGGGGGGAAGGTATCATTCCCATCAGCATATGCTCCCGGATATGCATTCCTTACAAGCAAGGTTTACGGTCATAAATCAGGAGAAATTTTTGGAAATAAAAACATCAACCTGTGGCTTCCCGCAAATGCCATTCAATCTTCAACCATCGCCCTGAACCATCTTTTGGGAAGATCGGATGATGACATTTGGATTGTGTTGATGAATACCAACGGAAAACCTGTTACCGCCGACCTTTATCTGAATCCGGACGT
>CAYSAH010000568.1:0-2694 GCA_964428945.1 uncultured Bacteroidaceae bacterium
GAACTGCTCCTCGTTGCAACCTACGCGGGTGTATCCCAGGTGGACGGATCCCTGAACACCAGGCAAATACTGGAATGTTACCCATGGTATATCTACCAGTCGAAAGTCAGGCCCGAAAGGGTGATTATAGCCAATGAGAATGGAGTCGGATCCATGTACAGAAGTGGGGGCCAATGGATCGAAGAACCGTTCCTTGATGAGATCGAAGAAGATTGCAGGAACCTCATTGAAGATTCAAAAGGAAATGTCTGGGTAGGAACTTCAAATGTTGGAAAGGTATTCAGGATAGAATATGGCAAACCTGGAGAAGATTCAAAAGCCCTTATCACCGGGTTTGATTCCACGAACAAGCTGCCCAGGGGAAACATCTATGTCAGCAGCTTTAAGAACGAATTGCTTTTCGGGACCTCCGAAGGATTGTATCGTTACAGGGAAACAGACAATACATTTTATCCGGATACATCCTTTGGGGTTGAATTCAGCAATAATACAAGAGAAATTCACAGGATATCAGTCGATCACCAGGGCTATTTATGGCTTGTAACTTACATTAAAGCGGAAAAGAAATATGAAACAGGTTATTTCATTCCCAATTATGACGGGAGCTATACCTGGTATTTTGAGCCCTTTATACGGCTTTCCAATGGAGTGATCCATAGCCTGTACCATGACCAGGACGGTGTGTCCTGGCTGGGTGGACCCGATGGCTTGTTCCGCTACGACCGGAACATTGAGAAGAACTATAAGATCGATTACAATGCATTGGTGCGAAAGATCTATATAAAAGGAGATTCCCTGCTATTTAACGGTACTTTTATGAACTCAGCCGGTTTTCCTTCGGTACAGCAGAATCCGGAAGCAGTGCCCCATATCAGGTACAGGTATAATTCTCTTGCATTTCAGTATTCCGCACCGAATAATGAAGATGGCTCACCCATGCTTTTCAGTCATTACCTGGAGGGCTTTGACGATACATGGCGCAGTTGGTCGTCCGAATACCGGCGAGAGTATACAAACCTTAGGGAGGGGGAGTATACCTTTCACCTCAGGGCAAAGAATCTTTATAACTTTGAAAGTGCTGCGACCAGCTATAGCTTCATCGTTAAAGCTCCATGGTACAGGACCATCCCGGGTATTGCAGGATTTATCCTGGCGGGACTGGCCCTTCTCTGGTTGTTTATTAACCAGTATACGCGAAGGCTTCGTTTAATTATCCAGGAAAGAACAAGCGAGATCAGGGAACAGAAGGAGTTGATAGAGGAGAAGAACACCAGTATACTTGACAGTATCAATTATGCCCGGAGAATTCAATCGGCTATGCTTACCCCTGGTGATTATATTGACGGCTTGTTTCCGGAACGCTTTGTTCTCTATCTTCCGCGGGATATTGTGAGCGGCGATTATTACTGGATGTTCGACAGGGAAGGCAAAATCATATGCGTTACAGCCGATTGTACAGGGCATGGCGTGCCCGGGGCCATGATGAGTATGATGGGAATGTCCTATCTAAATGAGATTACTTCGAAGGAACATGAATTGCACTCCGATGAGATCCTGAACCAGCTGCGTTCAAAAATCGTTGATTCGCTCCGGCAAAAGGGAGAGATCGGAGAAACACAGGATGGGATGGACCTGGCGCTCTACATCATTGATACGAAAAACAATACCCTCGAGTTTTCCGGTGCACAGTTGCCCCTGTACCTGCTCAGGAAAAATGATCTGCAGATTATTGAGCCTGATCAAATGCCCATTGGCATCTCTATGAAACTATCGACCCCCTTCACAAAACATACATTGAAACTGATGAAAGGGGATATTCTTTATACATTTTCAGATGGCTTCCCCGACCAGTTTGGCGGACCGAAGAATAAGAAGTTCCTGATAAAGAGATTCCGGGAGCTGCTGCTGGAAATCCATACGAAACCACTCAGGCAGCAGAAGAACATTCTTAAAAAACGACTGGATGACTGGATGTATGAGTCAGGGTGTGAGCAGGTGGACGATATTACGGTGATCGGGGTGAAAATATAACCCGGAAAATTGACATTTACCCAAGGTTTTGTTAAATTACTGATTCTAAGTAATTAATTCTAACGCTCATCTACCCTGACTATGAATCCCTTTCTTCAAAACCAGTACCAGGAGACAAGAAAAAAGTATGTAAAACTCTCAAACAGGCTGATCCGGAGCCGGGAGAGAGGAGAATTCCGGAAGTACTCCAGGAAAAAGCAACACTTCCTCCTGACCCGGGTAAGACAATTGTGGCAGAAGCTGCAGGTGCTCGAAGTCCAACTGAAGATGATAACGGTTGGTGCAGCACTGGTTTGCCTGATGATGGTGACCGGTGTCCAGGGCCAGGAACAATTTGTATCTGCTCCGGATAAAAACCCTTTACCCCCTCCGGGTATTGTTGCCTTCAAGCCCTACCTTGTGGATATTGACATGGATGGGGATCTTGATATGCTGGCAGGGGAAGATTTCGAGAATATCACTCTTTTCAGGAATATCGGTGACCAAAACTCACCAGGCTTTGAAAAAGTACCTGAGAATGAAAATCCCTTCGCAGGATTAACGGATCCTTCCGTATTCGGGCTCTGGGATCATAGAGGGAGCGGAGATTTCGATGGGGATGGAGATATGGATTTTCTTGCCAGGTTTGGATATCTCATAAGGAATACCGGGACCAACGAAGCA
>CAYSAH010000569.1:0-2678 GCA_964428945.1 uncultured Bacteroidaceae bacterium
TTCATCTTTAATCGTAAGCATTCGGTAAACCCCGTATTGTTTTTATCAAAAACTCTAATCTAACTCTGAGAGTTTCTCTAAAATATTCTGAGACCTCTGAGAGACATCTCAGATCCCGAGGGTAGGTTGTGCAGTGATTTTTGAAAAGTTGTAGGGAAGCAATTCAGCCAGATCTTTGCTGTAATCCTGGTCGTAATTATGGACGTTGTTCAGAAAATAAACCATCCAGTCCCTGAAGTTGACGTCATGTGCCTTGCAGCATCCCAGCATGGAATAGATAATGGCTGCATTTTCAGCGGCACTATGGTTCCCACAGAATAACCAATTTTTTCGTCCCAGGGCTATGGGTCTCACCTGGTTTTCTCCGAGATTATTATCCATTTTCATTCGGCCATCCAAATGATACCTGGTTAGTTTATGGAAGATGTTATAAGTGTACCGGATAGCCTTCCCAATGCGGCCCTTGGGGAGAACCTTGGGCAGTTCATTGACCAACCACTTTTCGAAGGCAATCATTATTGGGTAAGACAACCGGGAACGCAGCTGGGAACGCTCTTCAAAAGAGAGCCCCTCCTGATCGGCACGTCTTTCCACTTCATACAGCAGACCAATTTGCTCCAGGGCATACGAAGCCCTGGCTTTATCCTCTTTCAAGCTTTCCTCAAATAGTCTTCTGCTATGTGCCCAGCACCCTATGGGGAGAACCCCTTTCTTGTTCTCGTAAATATCATAAACCGCATAACCGTCCGTCTGAATTATCCCCTGATAATCCTTAAACAATTCAAGCGCTACCTTTTGTGCCCGGGAACCTTGATCGTAATGAAAGAAAACCAGTTCTGACATCACAGCCCGGATCATCCAGATATAACCCTGAATCGTTTTATGTTTCTCGTTATTGATAATCGGGATGGTGGTCTCATCACTTTGGATATAATCCGAATTCAAAACCAGTTCCTTAAGCCGGTAATAGGTTGGTCTCATCAGGTCGGCAACATTCTGGAACCACCCGTTAATAGTGGCCGGGGCTATGGATATGCCCTGCTGCTTGAACATCTGGATCTGACGGTAAAAGGGAAGGTGATTCACATATTTATCGATGATGATATCGGCCAAAACAGTGGCTCCGGCATAGCTTTTAGGGATCGGGAGTACAGGCATGGGAGCGATAACAATCTGTTTCTCTACATCTATGTCCTTATTCTTAAGAGCATACTTGTGACGGTTTATCCGGGCTACATACCAACTTGGTGGATTGCGTTCAAGCACTTCTGTGATCTCCGGTTCCAGTTCTGTCCAGTTTTCAGTGTCAATAATTGGTGGGTAGATATGCACATCCACTCTGGGCAGATGTGCCGGTAAAGGCTTGCGCACAGGGGGATCATTCTTCTTTTCGACAACACGAATGGTCTTGTACCGTTCAATCTCCTCCCTGGCGCTGGTGGCCAGTTCTTTCTCCTCGGGAAGCAGATCAAGACCTTCAAAATCGAGGGTTCTTTGCAGTGGGTCCTTATTGATAAACCGTTCGCTGGATTTGCCCCAGATTTTTCGATTTAATATCTCGACTTGTTGTTTGAGTTTTACTATGATTTGGTCTTTTGCCTCCAGAAGCTGTTGATAGTTGGTTCTTTCTGCCTCGAAGCTTTCATAACCGCTGAGCTGACTTTTCAGCTTGGATACCTCCCGGAAAAGCCGGTCCCGATCCTCTAAAATTTGTTGCAAAAAAAGCTCTTCGCTAGCGGTCATTTTATTTTGTTTTATACGTCCCGAAGATACTAAATATCAGCTGAATGAACAAACAAAATATATATTATTTTATGCTATTTTACAGGTATTTCCCATCTTTTTTTAGTCACTTTTTCATCCGCAGAAACCCCTCGAACCATCATCACCAAATCTTGCCAGTTGGTATGAAACGTGTGGGTATTTTCATCAAAAACCGGCAGTCTGAAAGTGCCTGATTCAAGTTTCATATGGTATATCACAAGACCACCGCATTCCATATGCAGGATCTTCATACTGGTACAAGTACGGTTTATGAATATGAAAACATCTCCGTCCTGAACATTCCGCCCCATTTGGTTGGTCACCATACCACTGAGGGTATAAAAGCTACGGCGCATATCTGTTGGATGAGCATACAGGTAATACTTCATCGAAGAGGTAAGGCTGAACATGCTACTGGTGGGTTAAAACCATCAGGGACCGCAATATCTCAGCGTCCAGTAAACCGCTCAGTTTTATATTGACTCCATTGGGCAAGGAAATCTCACAGGAAATTTGTTTACCGGAAGTATCAGGGAACGAATCCTTCTTCTTTAAAGGTGCCAGTTGACGGGATACCGGTTGCCCGTTTTCGAACACCATGGGCACAAATCCTAATTTTGCAGGAAGCTGGCCTTTTAACTTATGCTGCCAATAGTAGAACTTGGCCTCATTCATCTGATGATTGATACAAAAATCACGGATCGTAAGTCCGGATGACAAATACTCATCATAGATCGCCCGGAACTTTTTCTCATTAAACATGTCGGTTGCTTTTAAGGTGAAAAGCAAACGTAGCGACTGAAAATTAAAAATCGAATACGGGGTTCACCGAATGCTTACGATTAATGTACTCTAAGTCAGACAAAAAAAATATCAGGGAATACATGAAATCACCATGATTGTTAATGCACAAA
>CAYSAH010000570.1:0-2677 GCA_964428945.1 uncultured Bacteroidaceae bacterium
AAGTTTGATCCCTCCGGGATCCACGTGCCATAACCTAAAGCCTAAAGCCTAAAGCCTACAGCCTACAGCCTACAGTCTACAGTCTTCTGCCTTCTGTCTTCTGACCTCCGACTTCCTTTTTCTTTCCTTCCGGTTCCTGACCCAAGTCGAAGGATACTTTTTACTTTATACTTCCCTCTGGTTCCTAAAAATTATAAACCACACTCATCAGCAACCTGGTATTCGTTACTTCATCTATATCGGCAGCTATATAATTCACATCATGATTTGAACCATAGCGTGCACCTGTAAATTCAACTTCACAGCCGATTCTCGTCTGCCTGGAGATGAAAAGAATTCTTGGGGCGATCCTGATCAGTGACTCGATCTCTGTCGACAGTCCATACACGGTATTAGTGGCTGATGACATGGGTTCTTTGGTCCCTATGTTCCAGGTTACCCCTGAAAATATACCAAACTGAAGTTTTTCACCATTGGTATGTATCTCACCCCAGGTAGAGAGGTTTCGCAAAGGGGTATAGCTTTGTTCCCCTGTGATGGGATCAATGATCTCTTTTACAGCAAAGCCGCTTAGAGCCAATACATCAGCAAGGTTTTCTCCATACCGTCCCTCGAATTTAACAGTAACTGGTTTCAATGTTAATTTTGTGAAGATGATGGAGGTGAAGCCGCTAACTTTTTCATTTACGCTGTAACCATTTGAAGATAACCTTGGAGTAATGATCTTATAGGCAATTCCTGCGCCAGCCAGCATGCTGTTACCGGATTCTTCATTTTTAAGGTCATAATGAATTTGAAAATGCAGATCTGGTATGGCAGAATTCCTTAGAAAATCGGAACCTACAAGTGTTTTGGTATTGTCAGCCGGATCAGGACCTCTGGAGGTATAATCGCGCTGGGAAAGTGCTGCCCCAATAATACTGAATTTCCCCAGGGTATGCGTTACCCTGAATTGCGGGTTTCTTGAGAAGGATTGTATCGGGGTGCCGGTGTTGAAGGAGATGGTCCCCGGATAGCAGCCGGTAACAAAAAGAGGATTCCAGAATTGCCCGGTCATTACTTCGGTATGTGCCCATTTCAGTTTTATTATTGCATGTCGCAGCCTGAAGAGGTTTATATTGTCATTCTGCTGAGCGAAAAAGTCCCCTTCAATTAAACCGGAAGTTTTTGCTCCGAAGGCATCCGGGCCTGTTATTGCGCCGCTGAGCCGGGTCTGTACTGAAAGGAAATTGAAGCTTGGCTGGGCATTGATATCCTTGTTGTTGGCGTCCAGCTTAACAGGTGCGGGCCATAGCAGAAAATGCCCTTCCCTTGAGGTGGTTGTTTGCCTGGTATCCCAGAAAAAATCGTTTTTTACAAATCCGCTGAATGTTATACCGAATTTCTTTTCTTCCTGCTGCCCATTCACAGCAATATTTCCAATTAGAACCGGAAAAATAAGTAGTACAATGATCCTTTTCATAATGAAGGTTTTAATTAAAGTTTTATAACCGTTCGGGGGGGAACAATCGTTGTATTAAATTTTGTTTTCGCAGGGGTCTTCCTAACAATATATTCAGGTTATTTTCTGCAGTCAGGTTCCTGTCCCACAATTCAAGTGCCTTCTGGTAAGAAAGCGCTGCTGAGTCGTATTGGGCGTGGTTTCGGAAAACAACTCCAAGATTTGTATAGCTTACCGACAATCTCCGTTTTACTTCTTCCTGAGCATCCATCAACTCCCGGATCCTGGTTTCCAGATATTTTGCCTGTTCTTTCTCACTGAATTCTGAGGCCCCGTTTAAAAAGTCTGTGCCGATTCTGGCCCTGATCTGATCCTCCTTAAGGCCTGCATATTCGACTGCCCATGATTCATAAATACTTATGCTTTTTCTTATGGCAGCTTCTGCAAGAAATAACAGGGAATCCCGCTCTGTACTATCAGGGGTTTCACTGAACAGCCCGATTGTCAGCCACGAAGCTGCCCTGTTATTGTAAAGTACACCAGTTTCATATGATCCCCTGTAATGGGGAACCGACCTGTATATTGCTTCAATAGTATCCATCAGGAAGAAAATGGAATCGAAATTATTTACCCGGGCGTAGCTGTTATATTTTTCATAAAGATTCCTTGCTGGGACGATCCTCGGATCCACCGAAGCATTGAGTTTCCTGTAATACCATTGCGATACCAGGAAGGCTGCAATCACAAGAACGCTCATAATTAATATGAGCGTTCTTACAGGTTTCTTCAGGCTTAACATCAGGTATGTACCTGTTCAACAAGGAACTTCCTTATTTCTATTGGAGTTTCTTTGGTAAGTTTGGAAACTATTATGTTTACAATTATTGCGAGCGGAGCTCCAAATATCGCGAAATACCATGCCCCCAGCCAGTAATTGATGAAATCCTGAGCAGGGAGTACTGTTCCTGTTTTTCCTGCAATGAAGTAGGTCAGGGCGATGAGGGATACCAGTCCGCCAGCGATCAGTCCGGCAATTGCCCCCTGCTTATTGGAGCCGCTCCACCATATTCCAAGCAGGAACAGCGGGAATATTGTACAACCCGCCAGAGAGAAAGCAACAGCAACCAGTTGACCAATAAGTGCAAGCTTGGCCAGAGCGATAACCGAAACAATGATTGCCATAATAACGGTGGCTATCCTTGCTGCCAGGAGCTGGTTCTTTGGTTTGGCATTTGG
>CAYSAH010000571.1:0-2669 GCA_964428945.1 uncultured Bacteroidaceae bacterium
TTTAACCGCAGAGGGCGCAGAGGAACGCAGAGGGGCAGCAAGCTGCTGGTTTTTTGGTCCACAGATGGACACAAATGGACACAAATAGACACAGATAAGCAGCAAGCTGCTTTTTTTAATACGGGGAAGGTTTGATCCGGCCACCTGCAAGAGTACTTAGGAGTATTTAGGAGTGCCTAAAGCCTGACACCTCATACCTCATACCTCGCGCCTTGTGCCTTGCGCCTTGCGCCTTTCCCCCTGACCCCTGACACCTAACACCTCATGCCTTGTGCCTTGTGCCTTCCCCTCGGCTACGCTCGGGGACCGGGAAATTTCTGCATTAATGTAAACCTCGACTCCGCGCCCCGTGCCCTGTACTCCTTTGCGTAACAGCTGTTACACGGAGAGGCACAAAGAAGCACAAAGAAGCACGGAGGAGCAGCAAGCTGCTTTTTTTAACCGCAGAGGGCGCAGAGGAACGCAGAGGGGCAGCAAGCTGCTGGTTTTTTGGTCCACAGATGGACACAAATGGACACAAATAGACACAGATAAGCAGCAAGCTGCTTTTTTTAATACGGGGAAGGTTTGATCCGGCCACCTGCAAGAGTACTTAGGAGTATTTAGGAGTGCCTAAAGCCTGACACCTCATACCTCATACCTCATACCTCGCGCCTTGTCCTCGCGCCTTGTGCCTTGCGCCTTTCCCCCCTGACACCTGACACCTAACACCTCATGCCTTGTGCCTTGACTTCCCCTCGACGCCGCCCGGTGCCCCATGCCCCGTGCCCCGTGCTCCATGCCCCATGCTCCTTCTTTCTATTGATTGAAGAAAACGAATTTAAGTTTTAACTTTGGCGATCAAAGCTATAGTAATGGGTTCAGCGACAGACATGACTTTATTTTTTAAAAGCAAAGGCTTCTCTTTTTGGGCAGTGATCTTTATCATCCTTGTCTTTTTCTCAGCCGACATGCTGCACCATAAATGGATGAAGGATGAAGCCCCTGACCGGGGTGTCATCAAGCACGATGTGATCGGATATTACGGCTACCTTCCTTCAATATTTATTTATGGCGATTATAAGCTTGATTTCATCGGGACAAAAGGATTCAAAAATGAGAACAGGTTTATGTGCATCCGTCTTGATAACGGGAAAAGGCTCATCCAATATACTTCCGGATTGTCGATCCTCTATGCTCCCTTTTTCCTGGCAGCTCATGCCATTGCCCCCTTCCTGGGCGAGGAGAGGGATGGCTTCAACTGGGTATACCAGTTCTTCCTGGTGATGAGTGCACTGTTTTATGTCTCACTCGGGCTGGTTTTCCTGAGAAAATTATTGCTGAATTACTTCAGCGATTTACTAAGCGCCATGGTCCTGCTCCTTATCGCCCTCGGCACAAACCTCTATTATTACACCGTTTATGAAGGTCCGATGTCGCACAGTTATAGTTTTGCCTTCATTGCAATTTTCATCTTCCTGGTGGACCAATGGCACAGGGATCCAACTGTTAAACGGACAGTATTGCTCGGGCTGGTTTATGGGATGACAGTACTCATCAGGCCAACCAATGCCATTGTGATCCTTATGTTCGTCTTCTGGGGAATTAAGGATCTTAAAGAATCCGGCGCACGTGTTATGTTTCTCCTGAAAAAGTCTCCGCTCATTTTGTTAATGGTATTTTTCTTTCTCATCCCCTGGATCCCGCAGCTGCTTTACTGGAAATCGCTTACCGGACATTTTCTTGTAAATTCCTATGAAAGTGTAGGATCAGCCTTCTATTTCGATGCACCCCAAACCCATAAAATGCTGTTCAGCTACCGCAAGGGGTGGTTCATTTATACTCCTGTGATGTTTGTTGCAATGGCCGGATTCATTTACCTTTTTAAAGAACGCAGGCAATTGTTCTGGAGTTCCGCAGTTTATATGGCAGTAATGATCTATGTACTAAGTTCCTGGTGGGCCTGGTGGTTTGGAGGTGGCTTTGGTTCCAGGTCCATGGTGGATACTTATGCGATAATGGCACTCCCCCTGGCTGCCCTGGTGGAAAAACTGCAGCGACAGAAAATGAAAGCCTTGCTTTGGTCAGGCTTTAGTGTACTGGTAATGCTTGTGGCCCTGAACTGGATGCAAACGGCACAATACAATCGTGGAGGTATCCACTTTGTTTCCATGGATAAAGACGCCTACTGGCACCAATATTTCAAGGTGAAGGGCAGAGGGGTATGGCGTTATCTTTCAGATCCGGATCACCAGCTGGCTCGACTAGGAATTTACTATTATTACGACTGGAGCGAGGATTACGATTCCTTCAAGTTACTGGATTATTCCATTGCTCACCAGGAGATCAGGGATGAACTGAACTCAGATCCAAAGACCATGCGATCCATTCATCGCTATGCCAGGCGCAGCAAAATTTCGGAGGATGAAGCCCTGGAAATGGTGATCGAACGGGTGTACGGGGAAAAAATTATCCGGAATAATTTACAATAAGGCTTTAACATGCTAAGGCTCTACTGCAAATTCAAGCAATTTCTGTACATTTTATTTACCGGATTTCCCTCAGGCTAAAATGCTTTCTGAACCATATAATGTAGGTCAATCCCCCGAGCACCAGCGAGCCAAGGTAATTGCAGATAAAATAGGCCGTTGAAATGGTGATCGCCGATTCAGTGGTATATTCCAGGATCT
>CAYSAH010000572.1:0-1266 GCA_964428945.1 uncultured Bacteroidaceae bacterium
TAAACCATCAAATCTGTATCATAATCATACTCCAGCATGACGATATCAATATCACCGTCTTTATCAAAGTCTATAAAAAAGGGAAATTGTATAGAAATCTCCTTGTCCCTGAAAGCCAGGTCCTGGTCATCGGCAAGCCTGAATTTTAATTGTTCTTCTGTTTCAATCTGTTCATACAGGACCATACCTGGCTGATTAGCGCCATCGAGGTATGACCATACAAACATATCGTCATCACCATCGCCGTCAAAATCGACAAATTGCGGGGTAATGTAAGAAGTAACCTGTATGCCATCATAAAATCCCGGGATCACTTCCCTGTTCTCAACTAGAGAGGTCCCTTCCGCTTCCAGGTACCTGAGACCCCCTCCATAATTGTATGCAATAACATCAATGTCTCCGTCATTATCCAGGTCTCCTATGGTAATTTCATCTCCTACCAGTTCACTGTAGGGATTATTTGCATCATCTTCCAGGGTAAATACAGGTTCTTCAGCAGTACCTGTATTCCTCACATACTTTATACCTTCACTAAAAGAATAATAGCCCTGACCGTAGCTATATTTATCGATACCAAGGAGCAGATCCAGGTCCCCATCCCCATCGAGATCAACCAGGAAATTCCTGTCTGTATCAGAGATCTCATTATCCCAGTTTAAAATTTCCAGAGTGTCTCTTTCGCTGCTGAAAATGAATTCTTCCGGACTTCCAATATTTCTGTATACATAAACGACTGTATCGTCGTCCACACTCAGCACATCAAAATCCCCGTCATTGTCAATATCACCAAGGGCAGAAGTATAAGGCAAAAAATAATTGCCATGATTTTCAAAGGTATATTCAATGGCTTCATTCGTCCCAGTATTTCTTAATAGAAACCAATTGGAAAGAAAATCTATATCGCCATCATTATCAATATCTTCAGCGCCTATTAATGACTCCGGCGAGTAATTCTCCATTCCAATAACACTGTTGAAGGGATTGTCTTCATCACTAAGCTTTTCAAATAGGGGCGAAGATTCCGTTCCTGTATTTTTATATAAGAATGGTACACCGTAATATCCTTGGTTTGAAAGCAGTATATCAAGATCACCATCATTATCAATGTCGATCAATAAGGGATTGTAACCACTGATCGAGGGACTGGGAAGTGGATTTTTGGCCGGTGAAAGAACAAACTGTTCCTGGGCACTCAGGTTTGAAATCATGAGCAGCAGAACAAGAGAAGCCCCTGCAGTGGAGATCTTCAGTCTGACCTCCAGTATG
>CAYSAH010000572.1:1276-2669 GCA_964428945.1 uncultured Bacteroidaceae bacterium
CATAATTTTCTGACCCGGTTAAGCAGGAAATTCTGCTTTCCCCTGGTTAGTTTTTGAAATTCGCCACGTTCCTGGCTATTCAACAACCTGGACGAAAGCTTTTCAAATTTCGCCTTCGTTTCCCGGTACTGAGTTTGCAAATAATGATTCATATTTTAATTATTAATTTTTCTACTATTAATGATCAAATGTTATCTTTTGCCCAATAGGTTCCATCTGGTATTACCAGCGCTTTCCTGTAATCATCTTTCATTGTACTCAGAACATTCGGACGACTCATCCCTTCAAGTATCTTCACATCATAAAGCTCCTCAACACTAGTCTGATAATGTATCCCGGCTACAGTACTCATGGTCGGAAAATGGAGAATTTCTATTCCGCAATTGACCGATTTACCGGCAATGGGAAGATCCCCGAAGGATGAACTTTTCGTTCGGATCTTTGAAAGCCCCACAAAAAGATAATCACCAAATTTTGACATTCCTCTGACATAGCCCTGGAAATCGTGCATGATCTCATATTTCCCGGTTTCCGGATTGACTTTCACTAATTGACCCTCCGCAGACAGAAGGCAAAATAATTGCCCGTCGTACAACCGCGGTGAATGAGGCATAGGAAGATTTTCACAGACTATATTATTTGTATCAGTATCAATAATTATCCCTCCGCTTGCCTTATTTGCTCTCCAGCCTTCATAAGTATCAGTTTTACCAAGGGCAGTGGCATACTTTGGCCTTCCACCGAGAAAACAAACACCATTCAAATGGCACCTGTCTTCAGGAGCAAGCCTTGAGATGAAATCAGGTTTCCAGACAGGTCTGAAATTATAATCCGTATCGATTTTTGCCAGGCAGGAAAATCTTGTATTTACGGCCCATAGTTCATCACCTTCCCAATCAAGATCGTGAAGGTCAACATGGCCGGTATAATAGGTTGCCCTTGGGATAAACAACGCATCGTACACCCCTGGTTTAGGCGGATATGTTCTGGCCAGCTCCGGGGAATCCGCAAGCACTATGACCTCATCCTGTACAGCGATTGCCATCTTTCCCGGTTTAAATGCCATGCCCATGGCCTTTTTGAAATTTCTGGGTAACTGGATAAGATTTTCATCATCAACGGCTGAAATGAAGATTACTTTTCCGGCCTGGTAGGTGCTTATTGCCAGGGTAATATTTAATTGTCGCAGCAGTTCAGGAACATTCGGGGAGTAGGTACAGGAAAAGGGAGGCAAGGGTTTTGAACTCATCTTTGAAAAATTGACTGAAATTAGACGAAATAATTGATCGCTATTCTTAAAGATATGTTAAATTAAATTGAATATCAATAGTATAAGAATTGGACATACCCCAATAATCGTAACTGATGCAGCTACAATGTAGACTGGGCCTTT
>CAYSAH010000573.1:0-2665 GCA_964428945.1 uncultured Bacteroidaceae bacterium
ACAGCGATCCTACTACCCCACTGCCGTCATTGGCAGTGGCCCTGGCTGTAACTGTGCCGTTCGATACTGCTGTCACCAGTCCGGTAGTGCTTATAGTAGCCTGTCCCGTACCATTGACCACCGACCATGTGACTGTCTTATTCGTGGCATCCGCTGGAAGGACCGTAGCTGTCAGCTGAAGTGTACCGTTATCTGTGGTTATCAGTGATGACCCTCCGGCTCCCGTCACAGTAATGCCTGTCACAGGTATTGCAGAAGTACCCCCATCCCAACCTGCAATTCTCGCCAGCATCCACCACATCGCCTTCGCCAATCTTAAAGCTCCTACTTCCCCAATATGATCCCCATCTTCCGTGTGAGATATGATATTCCACGACGTACCATAATCCATCATGTTGTCAGGATGAATATTCACATGAGGACGAATCGTACCACCATCATTCCAATTTGTAATATATGCAACCCCACTGTTGTTCCAGCATAGAATGTCAGCATAATCAAAGAGAATACGTGAATTGTCTGAAGCAACATAAGCCCGTATGTAATCATGCTTTATCTCTCTCTGAAATCCCTTTTCTGTCCCCTCAAGGTTTCCTGATGCACCAAGATTATCTACCGGACCAGTAGTAAGTATTACCTTTGTATTATAGCCATTATTAATACAATGTTGATTATACTGCTCAACAGCAGCAAGGTATGTGTCCATACATACTGAGTTCCCTGTCAAAGCTTGGTCTCCACTATCAAGCCCCCATGTAATTGTTCCCGCGGGGCTGCCTACTGTAACACCATGCCAATGTACATTATAGACTGGATCTATACCCCCAAGAGGAACACTAGTGTACACCATATCATTACACCAACCGAAACCCATTACCGAATAAGAATTACCTGTAGTATTCTGAGCTGTAATATGAGTTTTATAAGCATTTATTGCAGTTTGAGAAGTAAAGAAATGCTCCTCTCCTATATCCGCATGACTGCCAAAACGTAAATATGAGCTTGAATAGGCAGAAGGTGTTCCATCATAGACTACTACCTGAAACCTAGAATCATACGATTCCAATAAGTTTACACCTCTACGATAACCTTCAGAATGAGATAGTCCAGCAATATCAACAAGCATCTTCTTTACGGCATCTATATACTGCTGAGGTATCTCGTCAAATTTATCAACTACTGTGTGATCAGCTATGATTTGACCATACTGAAACAAAGAAACATGGACTAATATAAAGAAGATGGTAACTTTCTTCATTTCCTTACAAATAAATCCCTCAATAATTCTTAAGTAATTTTGACGAAATCATAATTTTATTTGACAAGTATACCTATTTAAACGACAAAGTACTTGCAATGGTTTCATTACTCAAATGTATGTCATACTCCACACTGTACAGTTATAGTTTTATGAGTAAGTTTTACATAATTCACACATATGGAGAAAATCATTTTCAAGGCCATGCTTTGATAGCTGGTTTTGTCAAAATTAAATTCTATGATAAAAGCCTGGTCTTGACATTAGCTCATTAATTCTCTTCTGAATCCCATTTCGGTGAAAGATTCTTGTCTCCTAATCTATATGTTTAATAAAAAGCAATTCATTATAGGATCCTAAAAATAAACAATATCTAATACTATGGAATATAACTTTATCAAAGAAGGAGAGGCACTCATCAATAATTGACTAAGACGATTTGCTTCCAATTTTAACATTTATGACAAACAGCTTCCTATATTATTGATTTACTTTGCAATACATTAATACAATAATTACCGCTACTGGTATTTTTGAGTATTCCTCATGATGTACAAAAGATAATATTTTGGGTCTGAGGAAAAATCATGCGGCTGGTGGATTTACTCACTTATGGGCAGTATTCGATCAGTCAGATTGAGCACAATCAACACTCTATCAGGCCGATCTAAGAAATTATTGTCTTTACTTAACAATCGATGTAACTTAGAGATGTTTTTCCCGTTAATAACAACATGATAACGTACAACATCTGGAAAATGAAACACCGCAAAGCAGCCTTTCTGAGTCTATTATCCTTAATTTCAGGATACGGCGCCACTGCACAGCACACACCCCTAAATCCCATATCCAGCAGGGTATTCACACCCTTCATTATCAATCCTGCAATAGCGGGCAGCAAAGATTTTATGGCCCTTGATTTGACAGCTGGCATCCAGGGCCTGGAGATGTCAAAACTGCTGAGCGGCAATTCGCGAATTGCAAAGAAAGGTCCCCGCTACTTCGGGGCTCCTGTTGCAAAGAGCTTTACGCAATTCGGTGTCGGAGCATTATTATTTAATGATAGGCAAGAAAAATCCCAGAACCTGGGTATCACCCTCGCTGCATCCTATCATTTACCATTGAATGAAAAGAACCTTTCATTTCTTTCAGGAGGTATTGCTATTAAAGGGATTTACAATACGATGGACTCAATCCCGGACATCGGCGCACCACGGAAAAGCAACTTCATCCCCAATGCTGATGCAGGGATTTATTTCTACGGGCAGAGTTTCTATGCAGGCCTTTCTGCAACAAACATTCTCGGTAGCATGACTGACAGTGCCGACATGGCAATCTATGATATCCCTGTCTCAAGACAATATTTTTTCATTGCGGGTTATAAGATCTTATTGAGCAGGTCACTAA
>CAYSAH010000574.1:0-2662 GCA_964428945.1 uncultured Bacteroidaceae bacterium
GATCGTTTTTGAAAGGTTGAATTTGATTTTTTCAACCTGAATATTACCTCTCTGGGTCCTGGACCATGTGAGGAGATTTTCAAGAAGCTCGTAGATATGTTTATTTGTATTATGGATCTTTTTAACACCAAATCTAACCTCATCCAGGCCAGTTGCATCAAAATTCTCGTCCATAAGTTCGCTTATGGACAGAACACTGGCAAATGGATTTTTAAGATCATGGGAGATAATTGAGAAGAATTTGTCTTTTGTGGCGTTAAGCTCCCTGAGATTGTTCTCTGAGATCTGTAAGAGGTTATTTGCCTGTTTTATCTGTTTGTATTGTTCCGTTAGCAGTTTATTGGTTTTTTGGTTTAACAGGTAGCGGTAAATGAATATGAAAATCAGAATTACCAACATTGCCATAAGCAGCATAAAGGGGTAGGATCTCCAGAATGGAGGTGATATAATTATTTTTAGCTGCGCCGGTTTTTCAGAAAGAAATCCATCCGTATTATTTGCATTTACTTCAAAAATATATGTTCCCGGCTTCATATTGGCGTAAGTCACATAATTCCTGCTGCCTGCAAGGTTCCAGTGATCCTCGAGGTTTTGCATCCGGTAACGGTAATTCAGTTTTTCCGGAATATGGTGATTAAGAGCAGCAAATTCAATTGAAAAGAAGCGCTGTTTATAATTTAGTTTCACTTCATCGAGATAAGTTACATGCATTGGCAGGTAAAAATTCTCAATCATTTCCACCAGGCCACCATTTTTTTCCGAGCTGTCAGGAAGCATTCCATCCTGGAGGATTTTAACATCTTTTCCCAGGATCTCAAGCCTGTTGATGATTATCTCGGCCTTGTTTTTTACCGGCAGGATCTTTTCCGGGTCAATTATGCTAAGTCCATAAACTCCACCGGCATATATCAGTCCGCTTGTTCCTCTGTGAAAAGCTCCTCCATTGAACTCATTGCTTTGAAGTCCATCTTTTACATCCAGGTTCTTAAAACGGAATTCAGTCAGGTCAAGCCGGGAAATTCCTTTATTGGTTGTAAGCCACAGCATGTTGTTCTTATCAGGCATGATTCCGTAGATTACCTCGTTGGGAAGACCGGACTCGATCCCGTACCTTTTGAATTTGCCTGTAGAGGGGTTGAACAGGTTCAATCCGCTGTTGGTGCCGATCCAGAAATAGCCCTTTTCATCTTCGTAAATCGAGAATACAACATCATCAGATATACTGGAAGGATTTCCAGGATCAAACTGGAAAGATGTGAATTTTCCGGTAGAAGTATCCATCCGGTTCAGTCCTCCACCATAAGTGCCAACCCACAAAAAGCCCCTTTTATCCATGTAAATTGCGGAGTACACAAAATTATTCGAAATCGTTTCCTGATTCTCCGGATCATGCAAATACTGCTTGAATTTACCACTTTTGGGATTGAAGCTGTTAAGTCCGTTGCGGGTTCCCACCCAGAGGATGCCTGTTGAATCTTCATATATAGTCCTGACTGAATTTGAAGAAATCGATGCAGGGTCAAGTGGATCATGGGAATATTTGTAAAACTTTCTGCTCCTGGCATCAAACCTGCAGAGCCCTCCGGGTTCTGTACCCACCCAAATCTTTCCATCGGAACTTTTAAATATCTCCCTCACTGCACCCTGGGGAAGTGATGATGGATCAGAAGGATCATGCACCAGATGTTCGAAGGCTTCGCTTTTTGGGTCATAAATGTTTATTCCTGTTGTATTTGTACCGATCCATACTTTGCCGTCATCACATTCAAGGATTGACCAAACAAAACTGCTGGACATGCTTTCCTGAGAATATGCGCTATGGCTCAGGGTTTTTATAAGATTTGAGTAAGGATCATAAACACTGATACCGGCTCCAAATGTACCCACCCATATTCCCCCGGCACGATCTTCGTACAAACTGTTCACGGTATTATCGGACAAGCTTGCCGGATCGGAAGGATCATAGTAATAATGGGTTGGTAATATAGTGGCAAGGGAAATTTTGTAGATCCCATCCCCAAACGTACCAAGCCAGATGTCGCCGTTCCTGTCCTCAATAATGGGTTTATGTGGATTGATCGCAAGGCTTGGAGAGAGATGCGGAGTTTCAATTATTTTTATTAGTTTTTTCGAAACGTTTTTAAACAAGGCATTTTTCCCAACGAGCCACATATTGTTCCGTGAGTCAATGAAGAGTTTCTCAACCGGAGTATTGGTCAATGTCTGTATCACAGGGTATTTAAAATTTATCCCTGGTCCCGGTTCAAGGATATACCTTAAAAGGCCTGTCTGACTTCCGATCCAAATGGTATCAGAAGATGTATGGATTGAATGTGCCTGCAGCATTTCGTTATCTGGTAAAACAGGAACAATACATTCAGCCTTTTCCTTTTCATCGTTGTAAATATAAAGTCCCCCGTTTGTCCCGATCCAGATCCGCTTGTCCTGATCAGTGTAAATGGCATTTATTGTCTGATAAGCTTCTGCGCAATCGAGCGCTATGCTTTCCTGAATAAGGGTTTCTGTATTTATCCGGCTCAAACCCCGCAGGGTTCCCACCCAGAGGTAATTTCCGCTTATAGCCAGTGTAACAACCGTGTCGTTAACAAGGGAATGCTCATTCTCATTGCCATTAAGGAACCTGGTTATTTTGTCGGTTTTA
>CAYSAH010000575.1:0-2650 GCA_964428945.1 uncultured Bacteroidaceae bacterium
AGCACCCCGTCATCGCCTCCGTAATACCGTAAGGATTCAATAAATCTCCTCGCAAAAGGGCTGTGAAAACCGGGTCTGCCATCGGGCACATATTCCTTACCACCGGAAGTAAGATAAAGCCGCGTTGTGTATTTCAATTTTCGTTCCACGAATTCCATTGTTGAGATATCTCCATACATGGTAGCCCCCCTGTGGGATGAGGCAAGATGCGGATCGAAGGTTCCCCCGAAGCATACATCCATAACAAGGAAGATATGCGGACAGTTGATATTGTTGATCATAGTACGGAGGTTGGAATGAGACAGGTAGCTTGTTTTCCCGATATCATCGCTTTTTGAATCCCTTGAAATAACATATCCTTCCCTGAAAACTTCATCGTATATCCCATGTCCGGCAAAAAAAACCATAAGATTATCTTTCTTTCCATATTTCCCTGAAGCAAATTCACGTAATTTAGCCGCAGTCTCCTCGAGGGTCGGATTTACAACCACTTCCGTGATAACCCCATAATTTTCCATCAATTCCCCTGCAATGGTCTGGGCATCGAGAACAGGGTTCACAAGAGAACCAAAGTAATCGTAAACATCTGTAGCGAAAAGCAGGGCATAAGTATTTCCATTTAAAGTATCTATAAGATTCTCCAATGGATCTGCCACTTTAAAAGCACTTCTGTTCCTTTCACTTCCGATGGATTGTTGAAAGGGATTTTCGACCGGAATAAGCTCAAATTCATTTTTTGAACCTGGCAAAACAAGTCTGAAATTTCTGTAGTCGCTGCTTTGCTTTCCTTTTTCAAGTACCTTGTCAGCCTTGATCAGGGCATTTGCCCAATTTTTCTTCAGCTCCCTGGCATCAGAAACCGGTATGCGGACGCCTGCCTCTGTGTCCATCATACTTATTTTATATATTTCAAGGTCGGCATTATAACCAAGCAGCTGTGTCGGGGGAAAGCTGATTGTAGAACCAGAAGATTTTACATTGTATATCTTTTCCATTTCAACCTGTAGTATCCCTAAAGTGTGGTCAGACAGATCAGCCATTCGCTGGTTATAATCTACTGTCTTTTCAAACTCGTCACGTTGAGCTGCCAACTCGGTCCTGGTTGCTTCAATGATCTTCCTGGTGACAGCCGGTGTAAGCGATCTTCTCTGAGCCACGGACATATCCCCAATGAGCCAGCCCGAAACCAGTGCCTTATCAGAAGGAGCTACATTTTTTACTTCCCAGATAATTACCTTTTCATCCCCTGCAAAGGATGTAAGAAATTTTCCATCCTCACTGAATGTAGCTCCAGAGGTTTCTTCGGAATGGCGATGATTCACATCAACCAGTTGAAGGGAGTCATGATGAACCTTGTAAACATTGATCTGACGGTAATAGGTAACCGCGAGGTAATCCCCCTGGGGACTGAATTCCATTGGATTCCTTACATAAACTTTGTCAGAAACTGAGTCTGTAAGTTGAAATTTGTCTTTACTTAACTTATAGCGCCTGAGTTGTTCGGATGAGCCTGTAATGAATTCATATTTCCCAGGATGAAAAACAATGGATCCAACACTGTGTTTTCGGAATTGAAATTCATTAAAAGGAACATAATTCACTCCTTTTTTTTCATAAACCTTGATATTCCCATAAGTGTCGCCGGTTGCGAGGAAGCGGTCATCATAACTAAAACTGGATTGGTAAAGATAACTTTCAAACCCTTCAAAAAGTTGTGAAAAAGTAAAGGATTCACCTTCCCTTTTCCATACGATCATCGTTTCATCGTACCCGCAGGAAGCAAGATAATTCCCGTCATGGCTGTAGTTCAGGTTATAAATAAAGCTGCTGTGACGGTCCATCACCTGCACTACTTTTTTATCAGAAAGTTTTAAAATTGCAATGTCTGTTTTCCCTTTATACCTGGCAAAGGCGAGGTATTCACCATCCGGGGAAAATGCAAAGGGAATTACCCCTGATTCAGGATCTCCCTGGTGCTCGTAAATTTTATTCCAGTTATTATCAAACACCCTTATGATATTGGTGCTAAGTGAGTAGGCAAAATAATTTCCGAAAGGTGAAAATGCTGCCTGGTTTACATAAGCTCCGAGCCCGGTAAACTCTTTATTTTCCTTTAGGTCCAGTTCCTGGGAAAAGACGTATTGCTGCCCCAGAATGACCAGGAAACTGAATAAGAATATTTTTTTCATCGCGTAAATATATGAATCAGACATTAAGATGCTGGAAAAGTTTACTGAACAGGAGTTCCGTATTAATGGGTTTATAAATATAATCGTCAATTATCCCTTCACCATCCATTTCCCTGGCCTCATCGGGACTGACAGCTGTTTGCGCAATGATGATAATTTCCGGCCTGATCGCTTTCAGCTTCTCCGTGGCTGTTATTCCATTAATCCCGGGCAGATGGAGGTCCATCAGTACCAGGTTTATATCAGGCTCTGAATTAATTAACCTAACTGCCTCCTCTCCTGTTGAAGCATGAACTATTCTTATGCCATGGATCGAGAGGGCTGCTTTGAGATAATCAAAATTCGTCTGATCATCTTCTACAACAAGTACCTTAATTGAGGAATTGAAGGCAAATTCTGGATTAGTGATTCTTTGATTTAACCTGCGAATTCTCTTTTTTTCATTCGAAAGAGCAAGGGGA
>CAYSAH010000576.1:0-2633 GCA_964428945.1 uncultured Bacteroidaceae bacterium
GAAAATAGAATGACCTTTAAAACACGAAATTTGACAGGGTAAGAACCTTTGGGACTTCATCCGCCACAACAGTAAAAAATTTCGCCTGATGAAGAAACATGATTTGAAAAAGGATTGAAAATATTCTATCCTCCTTAGCTATTGAAATTATTGATATTTAAATCACTTGTTAAAGAGGGCAAAGTACTCATGCATTGGAGAGTCAGAGATAGAAGCTTACTTAATAATTACCATTGTCGCACCAAATCCATATTCCTTAAATGAGGCATCCTGGTAACGAAGGCTTTTATATTCAGTATCTATCAAGCGCCTTATCTCATGTTTTAATTTTCCATTTCCCACTCCATGAATAAATACTATGTTTCCATCCTGATGTATGATCGCACTTTCAAGAGCTGTCCGGAAGCGTGAAAGTTGGATCTCTAAAATCTCACTGTTATTCATTGAAGCGTGGTTATCAACCAGCGCTTCAATGTGGAGGTCAATTTCCTTAAGGTTTGAGCCAGGTACTTTTTGTTTTTCCGGTTTCAAATCGCGTTTGGTGAACATTGCTTGTTTAAGTAGCTCAACATCAATTGCCATTTCGGGAGGTCCCTTTGGCTTTCTCCAATCATACAAAGAATGCAGAACTGCTTTTTCCAAAAAATAGTCATTCTCCACCCTGCTCCTTGCATCAAACAATTCAGCAGCAACGATTTTCAATAAAAGGTCAAGAGGCGGAATATGTACGTAGAAACCATAATTAAAGAATATTCCCTGTATCCTGAAATACTCTTCTTGCTTAAGGTTTCCAGGAAGGTATGTGCCAAGATCTATCTTTATACCTGGCTCCAGGATCCCTTCATGAAACAGGACCATCTCTCCTTCCTTCTGCCGGGAGATCACATATTTAAACTGGTAGGAGGAGCTATTGATAAGATAAGTTTCAAATTCAGAGCTTTTTTTATCAGGTAAAAACGCAAGAAGGAGTTCTTCATTTTCAAGAGGTGAGGGATCAGATTTATGTTCAACAGATTCACTGAAGGATTTCAGTTCAGGTTTTTTCTCCTGAATGATCTCATCTTCATTCGGGTCATAAATTCCAGCATCAACAACAAGATCATTTAATAGCCATGGAACCTCAAATCCGTCTTCGACCTGTACGAGAGCTGTTTTTTGGTCAATAATCCTGGAAACCTTTCCGGAACCTGTATCATTAAGAAATTTAACCTTATCACCCACTTTAATCTTCATATCAGTTCTTTTATGCAAATTTAGCTAAATTTGCCACCTCTGATCATAGAAATGATAAAACCTTATTCAATACAGATCGATGAGTTTGATTATCCTTTACCTGATGTAAGGATTGCAAAGTACCCGGTCCAGGCCAGAGCTGACTCAAGGCTATTGATCTATCGATCCGGCAAAATTGATAATAGAATATTTAAAGATGTACCTGCAATCCTGGAGCCTGAAGATCAGTTGTATTTCAACAAAACAAAGGTTGTACAGGCCAGGCTTGAATTCAGGAAGGATACCGGAGCAAGGATAGAAGTTTTTTGCCTGCAGCCCGAACGCCCTAAAGACTATCAATTAGCATTTTCATCACAGACGCCGGTTGAATTTATCTGTTTGGTTGGAAATGCAAAAAAATGGAAAGAAGGTTTAATAAATCTAAAATGTTCAGGCTTCACTCTTAATGCCATGATGACCGGCAAAGTGGAGGATAAATATATAATTAGATTTAGCTGGGATAATCCTGGTATTTCATTTGCTGAAGTTCTGGAAATTGCAGGATCAACCCCCATTCCTCCATACCTCGGTCGGATAGCTGAAAAGTCAGATGTCACAAGCTATCAGACAGTTTATGCTAAGGAGGATGGTTCGGTTGCAGCTCCAACTGCAGGACTTCATTTCACAAAAAAAATATTGTCAGAGCTCAGGAAAAAAGGGGTTGAATTATGTGATCTCTCTCTTCATGTTGGTGCAGGAACCTTTATTCCTGTAAAAAGTGAGAATGCTGTTCAGCATTCCATGCACGCTGAACGAGTCATTGTAAGCCGTACCTTACTGAAGTCATTACTTAAAGTAAAACGAAAAATAGCGGTTGGGACAACTACAACCCGAAGCCTTGAATCAATTTACTGGTTTGGAGTTAAGGCTATCGATCAGGATAAATTATTATTGGAAAATTTATTTCTTGATCAGTGGGAACCCTATGAATTGAGTGAAAACCACAAACTGGAAGCAGCGATCAGGGCTTTATTGAGACTGATGGAAAATGAAGGAAAGGAATCGATATCATTTGAAACCAGAATTATGATCACTCCTGGATATAGTTTTAAAGTTATAGATGGATTATTTACCAATTTCCATCAGCCTAAAAGCACTTTGTTATTACTAATCGCAGCAATTACAGGAGAGAATTGGAAAAAGATTTATGATTATGCTTTAGAAAATAATTATAGATTTTTAAGTTATGGGGACAGCTCCCTAATGTTCCTGTAAGCTATTGGTCCTACTGTATAAACTTTTTCATTGCAGTCCTTAGAAGAGATGAAAAACGCTCAATATCAGACTCTTCCGTATCAAAGGAGCACATCCACCTCACTTCCGATGTATCAGCATCCCATACATAAAAGAAGAATTCCTTC
>CAYSAH010000577.1:0-2630 GCA_964428945.1 uncultured Bacteroidaceae bacterium
AAAAGAGGTCAATTTTGACCTCTTGTCCAGTCTGGCTCCCCTGACCGTTGAAAGTTGCAACCTAATGTGGGTAAGGTTGGTGTGAATTACCACCTTTCTCTTTGGAATTCTTATGACTAATTTTTTCTCTGCATTATGTTTATTTGTTTTTTTGCCTCAGTCCTACATTACCTTTTGGAATTTACTCACGTTATTTTAACTGTTGGATATTTACTTAGTTAAACCAGTACGACAGCTTAACTACCAACCCCCGGTTTTTATTCCTGAAACTTTCGGCGTGGGAATTTTCTGTATATACAACAAACAGATCCGATACTGGTGCAAAACGCCACTGAAACCGCATATTCATATTCAGGTTATCGATTTGGTTGTTGTACTGGACGAAAGTAGTGAAAAATACCTTGTCAGTAAAGGTTACATCCAGTGTTGGTCCCACAAGGATTAATTCTGCACTGTTATAGGGTTCAGGTAACGATATGTTATTGTAATTTACTGTCATTCCAATGCTACCATAAGGCTGTAACCTGTAATTCATAATCCCGCGCATGTTCCACCGGGTTCCGTTAAAGTAACCTCCCCTGGTGGTATTCAGGCTGTAATTTAATAATCTTCGGGGATCAGAATTAAATTCTGCCCTGACTATTTTCCAGGTAAACTGCTCGCCTGCGGCAAGTTTCACTCCCCCTGTATTTGTAGGATCAAAAGCATTTTTAAGCTTAACAAACTCTTCTTCAGCGCTTATCGACAGCTGGCTTTTTTTCTGCCAGCTGATAATGTATGAAAGCTGTGTTGTCCGGTCAGTTACATTTAATTCCGGGTCAAGTAACATGTTGAAGCTGGCACCTGGACCATGGCTGATTATTTTTTCTGATCCTGATGGATAAAACAGGTAATTCACAGCCGGAGCAATCTCGTAGAAACCGGTTCGTCTGATATAGCCCGCCTCAGCAATGTAATCCGATCCTATCCACGACTGATCTATAACGGCTTTCAGATACTGAGAGGAATAGCTGATGTTTCCTGAAAGCGCTGCAGCATTTTTGTCCGATCCCGGATAGATTGACTGGTGATAGAAAACTTTACCCTGCCACCGGTTATCTTCTGTGGCGAAATTATACTCCAGACCTGCCACTCTGTTAAAACGGGATGCATTGAACAACGTGTCATTATACGATTCAGTAATTTGTTTATTAACAACGAATCCTACAATACTTGAACGGCGGAAGATTTCCCTCTGCAAAACAGCGACTGCAAAATTACCGGAAAGTGTTTCTCCTTTAGAGCCCGTCTGCATATCCATAATTCCAATCCTCCATTTATTGCCAATTCTTCCGGTTAATCTTCCACCAAAATTCACAGGAACATTAAGTCCTATGCGTCTTGAAAAGAAAGGCCGTGTCGTGCTGTTTCCCAGGTTGGCAAACAGATCACTGTTCTCAAGAAAAAATTGCCGCCTTTCAGGATAAAACAATTCAAAGCGATCGAGATTCGTCTGCTGCCGGTCTTCTTCAACCTGTGAATAATCAGGGTTAACTGTTAAATCAAGGTTCATGGAAGTTGACAACATCATTTTTGTATCAAATCCTGCATTCCATTTCCACTTTGCAGGTTCTCCTGCTTCTGTATTTTTAAGGACGGTTGAGGTGGCATATGGAATGAATGACATCCGTAATCCAGCTTTATCAACAGGCATATCCCAAACCAAAGTTCCTGCATGGGGAAGGGAATTATGTGGGAACTGTCGCGGGACAGGAGCCCATGCTGATTTTTCGTTCGCTTTAAGATCGAGCCGGCCAAAGTTGATTCCCCAAACTTCTCCCCCCGCGAAATAACGTAAACTGCGAAAAGGGATTGCCATCTCGGCGACCCAGCGATCGTCATAACTCTTCACCGCAGATTTCCATTTTGTATCCCAGGTGAAGCTCGACTGGTTTCCATTGTTTATCACTCCTTCACCCTGGGCTCCTGCTGCAGAAACGCTGAAGGCATAGCCATTAGTCAGGTTGTTGTAGGTATCCAGGTGTACCCTGAAATTATCATTTTTGTTAAACTCAAAATCCCTGCGTAATGATTCTACTGGCCGTTTCCCGGGTAATGGATCATAACAGACTGCCCCAACATATATATACGATTTATCGTAGGTGATTACAACAGTAGTTTTTGCAATTGCAAAACCAGTATCTACCGGAGTCACCCGGATAAAATTTTCAGCTTTCTCTGAAATTTGCCAGGAATTCTCATCCAGCACGCCATCAATTTTAATAGCCTCGTTGGTCCGGGTTATTTTTATACGGTATTTATCACGGTTTATACCACTTTCCTGGGCATAAAGCAATATTCCTCCGGAAAGAAAGAATGGAACCAGGAGCAGGAATCGTTTAAAGCTGAGCATCTCATTAGTTTGTGTGGCTAAAAGTATAAAAAAAGTGTTTGTGGTTTTATTATATGGTTTCATTATCACCCTAAATGTATGTAAGTTTCGGCGCCGGTCTGAAACACTGCCACTTGCCGGTTTAAACCACTACCATTAAGAATATGATAAATTGACAGGTTTGATCAAAAAAGAATAACTCATTCATTAAAAGATAATCAGCTTGGCATGATATAAATCTTCAGCAAAGATTGTTATG
>CAYSAH010000578.1:0-2626 GCA_964428945.1 uncultured Bacteroidaceae bacterium
TGATTAGTTATAATTTTTTATGGTTTGTTCTTCCGTTGTGGGCCCGTTTACAATTAATATACCTTCTTCATCGATCGTCATTTCATCTATAAAGATGACCCGTTCATGTCCTGTTTCTGTGGTTCTTCCATGGTATACACAATACATCTGCTTCCCGTCCTTCGACCACGTTACACTATTATGGCCGGTTCCGCTCACCACCCCGCCACGTTCGGTATTCTTCTCCAGCACAGGATTGTTCAATGCCTTGGTAAAAGGCCCAAGAGGTGAATCCGATGTTGCATAGCCAACCGCGTAATGCTGACCTCCAAAATAATTTGCAGAATACATCATATAATAGGTATCACTTTCCCTGAACATAAAGGAGCCCTCCGTCCATCTCCTGTTTACCTCTCCGGAGGTCACTGATCTGCTTTCCCATTCAAACTGCCCGTTTTCATTCGTAAGCGGGGGTCTGAGCAGTAAAACAGGATCACCAATGACCGTATCAAGACCATGTGATACCTCAACACCGTAGACCCAACTCTCCTCGATCTCATCAAACAGCTTAGCCCCCCTGGCCCACTCAGCCACTTCACTTTCAACTGGATTTTTATAGCAGCACCTGGAGTAATAAAGGTAGGTCTTATCACCTTCGAATAATAAGTTTGCATCAATTATCGGGTAGCCGGGATCAAATAAAGGTCGATCTGAAAGCTCTTTAAACGGCCCCAGCGGATCATCCGCCACAGCAACGCCAATTCGAAAATTCTCCAGCTCGTTTCCGGGGTTATACTTCCAGTCTGCACTGAACAACATGTAGTACTTGCCCTGTAACTCATATACCTCCGGGGCCCAAAAATTAGCAAGGGTCCAGGAATCTTCTGTATTTCCCCGGTATACCTGGCCCTCGTGGGTCCAATCCACCAGGTTTGGTGAAGAGTATGCACTGAAGCCATCTACGGCTCCCCCCCCGGTACCATACATATAATATATACCGTCAGAGGCGAGCATAATAAATGGGTCTCCAAATTCAACATCCAGGGGGTTCGTGTAGCGTAATTCACCCTTCCCCAAGTTTCCACAGGCTGATATCAGAAGGACAAGAATGGTAAGGACAGTTAGTTTTTGCATTGCTTCAAAGTCTAAGTAAATTTATGAAATCAGGAAGAACAAGACCCCGACAATGATTCATTTCATACGTACATATGTTCAATTTTCATTAAATAATTGGATATCTCAACAGCTTCAGGAGCGATACATGGTCTCTGATCGCTGAATTATCCTAGTTTTGTATTGAAAAGAACATAGAAGAGAATGAGGTGTTTCCCTGCCATACTTTTTCTTAGCCTGTTCCTGATGGATGGCTACGGTCAGCGCTTCCTTCATCTGACCAGTAACGATGGCCTCCCGGATAACCATGCCAGGTTCGTCTACCAGGATGCTTCAGGATATATTTATGTCGGTACAAGAAGCGGTCTAGCAAGGTATGACGGCTACAACTTCCTGATCGCTGAAACGAAGGACAGTCTTGCAACTCTTCCAAATGAGTTTTCTGCAATGATTGAATCCGACAAAGGAATTTTCACAGTAGCCAGCACTGGAATCTATTCGTACAACAAGCATAGCAACCTGTTGAAATTATCCATGGGGATGCAGGTGCTGGATGAAGCCTGCTTTGTTGAGTTTGAAGATAATTTATTTTGCGGAACCAGCGCCGGACTCTTCCAGTATAATGACCAAGGGTGGAGCAATAGAAATTATCTCCTGTCGGGGATTGAGAATATACATGTGCGAGCCATGCTGGTGACTGATCGTGAGGAATTACTCCTGGGAACCGATAAAGGAATGTTCCGCTTTGGAAAGAATATGGAATTGCTGGGCTCCGATATAGGAAATAACCCAAAGATCCACGACATCAATGGCATGGACATGGATACCCTGGGCGGAATATGGATCTCGACCTATTCAAATCTCTATTACCGCGACAAGGACCTTCAAATTGGTAAGGACCAGGATTTCGGGATCGGGAACATCTATATTCGCTGCATTGAGCTGGATCCGGAGGGAAGGGTGTGGATCGGCGGAGAATCAGGCATACTGATCCTGGATCCTGAAAAGAGAACAAGCCATGAATTATACAGGGACATTACACATAAGCAGGGATTGAATGACAATGCAGTATATTCCTTGTTTCTTGACAGGTCTGACAATATGTGGGTCGGAACTTATTTTGGCGGGATCAACCTCTGGAATGCCACCTTCGATAAATTTAAAACGTATTACCCGGGCAACGGCACAGATACTTTAAGTGGAAAGGTGGTCAGGGAAATGCAGGAAGATGCCCTGGGAAATATGTGGCTGGCCCTGGAGGATGGAGGGATAAACTACCTGGATACCAAAACCGGAAACGTAAAGCGGTTTTTCTACCAGAAGGAGAATGATTATAAAAATGTACATTCCCTGGTTCTCAGGGAAGATACTTTATGGGTTGGATCCTTTAACAGTGGCCTGGAGTGTTACCGGATCATCCAGGGATCCGATGGCCCGCAGCTCTTCCTTGAAGCATCCTACCTGGACAATAAGATGATCTTCGCCATATCCATGGGCCCTCATCGACAAATGTTTATTGGGGCCGTCGACGGGA
>CAYSAH010000579.1:0-2624 GCA_964428945.1 uncultured Bacteroidaceae bacterium
AGAATTCTTTCTTTTTACTTTTTACTTTTTACTTTTTACTTTTTACTTTTTACTCACCCATTCAACATTTTCCATATCCTGTCCTTCAATTCCACCAGCCCGGTATTGGCAACAGAAGAAATAAAGGTAAAAGGCACTTCCGGCATTGTTTTCCTGATCTCATCCTTCAGTTCTTCATCCAGCATATCGGATTTGGAGACAGCCAGGAGTCTTTGCTTATCGAGCAGTTCGGGGTTGTACTCCTTCAATTCATTGACCAGGATTTCGTATTCCTTTTTGATATCTCCGCTGTCGGCCGGGACCAGGAAGAGCAGCATTGAATTTCTTTCGATATGCCGCAGAAATCTATGGCCCAGGCCTTTCCCCTCGCTTGCCCCTTCGATGATCCCCGGGATATCGGCCATCACAAAGGACCTGTCGTCGCGGTATTTTACGATCCCGAGATTCGGGACCAGGGTTGTAAAGGGGTAATCGGCGATTTTTGGTTTTGCGGCTGAGACAACTGAAAGCAGGGTTGATTTTCCTGCGTTTGGAAAGCCGACAAGTCCCACATCGGCAAGAAGTTTAAGTTCCAGCACCACCCAGGATTCCTGTGCAGGTTCACCGGGCTGTGCAAAACGGGGAGTCTGGAATGTAGCTGATTTGAAATTGTTATTACCGAGTCCGCCCCTGCCTCCCTGCATCAGGATATGTTCCTCGTTATTTGAAGTGATCTCGAAGATCTCTTCTCCGGTTTCAGCATTTTTTGCAATGGTTCCCAGGGGCACATCAATGTAAACATCCTTTCCGTCGGCCCCTGTCTTAAGTGAAGAACCCCCGGAGGCCCCATCGCTTGCAAAAATATGCCTGTTGTATTTTAGATGAATGAGGGTCCAAAGCTGTTCGTTCCCCCTAACGATCACATGTCCTCCCCTTCCGCCGTCACCTCCATCGGGACCTCCCTTTATGGTAAATTTATCGCGGTGAAGGTGGGCAGAGCCCGGACCTCCCTTGCCGGAACGACAAAAAACCTTAATATAATCGACGAAATTGGAATTGCTCATACTGTAAAAGTACAAACTTCCTTGGAGTAATTTCTATTGAAAGGTCCTTCATTTTTGACAGCCGTAAAAAAACATTTCGGTAATTTTTACAGTAGAGCTTCGAAGTTCCTTCAATTCTCCATAATCATTCAGTTCTTTGCGAAACAAATGCAAGTCGGAGAATTGCAAAGGAAATATAAAAAGCCGCAAAGAATGATCCATGCGGCTTTATTTCAGAAGTGAAAGTCCTGCTGATCACTAATCGTAGTAATCCTTGAAGCTGTCTATCACCTTGATGATGCGCTCAAAGATCTCATCGACGGTACCAGTCCCTTCAACCGGTACATGCTTCCGCATCTTGTCATAGTAGAAGGTTACAGGATGTGTTTGTTTTTCGTACACATCGATCCTGTTATTGATCGTCTCCTCGACATCGTCCGAGCGACCACATTCCTGGCCTCTTTTCAACAGCCTTGCCAGAAGCTCTTCCCGCGGAACCTGCAATGAGATAACCAGGGTGACCCTCTCGTCATAGTCGGTCAGCGCCTTCCTCAGTTCCCTTGCCTGCTCCACTGTGCGGGGAAATCCATCGAAAATAAATCCCGGGCCTTCCCTGAATTCGATGAGTTTTGAATTGATCATGCCAATAACAATATGATCCGGTACCAGTTCGCCTGCATCCATTATTTTTTTCGCCTCTATCCCAAGAGTGGTTTTTTGCGCCACTTCTGAGCGAAGCAGGTCGCCCGTTGAAATATGAATGAGCTTAAATTTCTCGATAAGTTTTTGCGCCTGGGTTCCTTTGCCTGATCCCGGAGGTCCGAATAATACAATATTTAGCATTTCAATAGAAGATTAAGAGTGAGTTGGTAAATGAAGCTGCAAAAATAGCAAAGTTACTTTTCAATCCTTCACTAATGTGTATATTTCCGGAAGATTTCTTGCATACCCGTTGTAATCCAGGCCATAACCGATAACAAATTCATTGGGTATTCTGAAACCAACATAATCGAGTTTGACCTTTTTCTGGAGGGCATCAGGTTTGTGGAGCATTGTGGCGACAAGAATTTGCTTAGGTTCATAGCCACTTAGCTGTCGCACGATGGTTTCGAGGGTGATGCCCGTGTCGACGATATCTTCAAGAATAACCACGGTCCTGTCCTTCAGGTCCTGGTTGATCCCGATCAGTTGTTTCACCGTTCCGCTTGATTGCGTTCCTTCGTAGGAGGCCAGTTTCAGGAAGGTAATCTGGCAGGGGATGGAGATCTGTTTGAAAAGGTCGCTGGCAAACATGAAGGCTCCGTTTAGGATTCCGAGAAATATCGGATTTTTATTTACAAGGTCCCGATTCATCTGATCGGCGATCTCCTTCACCCGGCTTTGAATTTTTTCTTCATTAATTGAAGTTTCGAAGCTTAGTTCGAGGACTTTGATACGCTTTTTTGGCATAAAGAAAATGATTTTTGTAAAGGTAGGGTTTTAATTATTTTTCTCCGTGTGCCTTTGCGATTCTTTGCGTCTTCTTCGTGCTACTTTGTGCTTCTTCGTGCTTCTTCGTGCTTCTTCGTGTAACAGCTATTGCAAAGGAGCACAAAGAAGCAC
>CAYSAH010000580.1:0-2609 GCA_964428945.1 uncultured Bacteroidaceae bacterium
GGTGTAAGCTCAATCGATATTGCAAGGTATGGAACAGGAATTTATTTCCTCAGGATTGGCGATAAAGTGGAAAAAGTGGCCCTTGTGGAATAATGTAGCATTCCTAAAACTCGATTTTGTAACTTATATTCGGGAAGATAAATCCACTGCCATCGATTTCCACCTCCTGTGTTTCTGTATTGAAATCGTGGTAGAAAATGGAATTCTCCAGCAGCATGTTCTTGATCTGAATCCCCCAGATCGAAGCATATTTTGGCCTATTCACCCGGAGGGTCGCCGTGAAGTCAATATAGAATGTATTTGGGAAACGTCCCTCCCAGGCCCTGGTATAATCATAAACAACCCGCTGGGCTTCAATCGACTTTGCAAGGTCAACAGGATGCGTTCGTTCCCCTCCCTGGAAAACCAGCCTGCCATTTACACCAAGGATCTTGTCCTTGTTTGCACCCAGGAAGAATTCCCTTCCTCCCAGTAAATTCAGTACATAACCATAGTCCCATCTGGTATTATAGGTTTTATGATCCCCGGCAACATATTTCGAATCGATCATGGATCCTGTTACCAGGAAATAGTACTTTTTATAAAGAAACCTTTCGAGCGTCAGGTCAAATCCCCTGTTGCCAGCGGTCCCGTCATTGGTCAATGAATCACTTACCAGGTATTCTTTTCTGAAATTGACAAGTGAATAAATTCCTCCTGGTTTAACGGGTATATTATACAATTGCTGGTAATATACCTCAGCGGTCAGCCGCAGTTTCTCTGCAAGTAGCCTGTTGTAGGCGAGCACATAGTGATTTGAACGGGAAGGAGACAAATCCAGGTTTGGCTTCCGGATCTCCCCCGAGGCTGTTTCATAACGGTAAAAATAAACTGGAAGGGGCTCCACCTGGCTGTGATTGCCATACGCCAGGCTCAGGGAGTTCCCGCTCAGGAACCTGTAAGTGGCTCCTAACCTCGGTTCTATGCTCAGGCTATTATTCAGCAGGAACAGCATGGAATGAACCCCGGCATTGAGGCTTACATTTTGGTTTACGATCCATTTGTACTGGGTAAAACCCTGGAGGTATTCAGTGGCTGCATCTTCGTTCCCATATTCTATAACTGCTTCTCCCGGGCTGTTTGCGGCCCTGATTGCAATGTCGTAGGAGACCCTGCTCAAAACAAAGCCGGCCCGGTTGGAGAGATGTTGACTGAATTTATGTGTAACAACCGAACTCAAACTGACAAGAGAGGTGATATTTTCAGCAAACTGATACTCTGTGTAGCTGCCGTCAGGCTCCAGCAGGTCTTCGCTGTCACTGAACTGTGCATAGGATGCTGTCAGGGAAGTGTTTAATACGGTCTTTTCCGTAAAAATGATCTTATGCTTTGCACTCAATATCCCTGTCTTTCCCTTCCAGGTATAACGTGAACGGTCCCAGGCGGATCTCCACTGGGTAGAGTCCTCGAGAGGCTCCGAACCGTTGACATCCAATCCGCCGATTCCCCATACGGAGAATGTCCCGGCATTTTTTGTCGGGAAATTAAACTTAAAACTAAGATCCTGGAAAATCGGAAGTTGCCCCTCGGGAATCAGGTCTTTCAACAAGGCTGTGGTAGAATACCTGTAATTGAAAAGGTAGGAAGCGTTTTTCCCCTTGATGAACGGACCTTCACCAAACCCGTCGATCCCAAGGGTGCCAAGCTGCAGCCCCCAGCCACGTTTTTCGTTGTTCCCTGCCCTCAGGTTCATGTCAAAAACCCCGGAAAGCGCATTTCCATATTCAGCAGGAAAAGCCCCGGTGAAAAAGTCTGAATTGTTGAGCAGCTGTCCGCTTACCAGCGAAACGATCCCCCCACCCTCGACAAGCATGCCGGCAAAATGATTTGGATTGGGAACGGCAACACCCTCTATCCTCCAGAGGAGTGATTTAGGGGCATTACCCCTGATGGAAAGTGCATTGTCATTTGGGCTTCCCCCTGCAACACCGGCAAAGGCAGCAGCCATTCTCCCCGGATCATCAAAACCACCTGCAAAACGACGCGTCTCTTCCACTGTAAAAGTCCTGGCACTCACCACTGCCATTAAATTTATAGGGATATCCTTCCTTGTCTGGGCCCTGACTTCAACTTCATGGATCTCAGAAACAGATTCAATAAGCCGGATCTCAAGTACCATTGGACGTGATGAGGTAACAAGGACTTCTGCAATGGCGCGGGGTTCATAACCAATAAAACGTACTTCGATATTATAACGGCCAACCGGAACATTTTCAGCCCTGAAGATCCCTGCTTTATCTGTAATAACTCCATGCGAAAATGTTGGTGACTCTACAAGAACAGTTGCGCCCGGCAGTGGAATTTCCGAATTCTGATCAATGACAATTCCACGGATCGTCTGAACCGGGGACTGGGAATGGAGATCGGGAACTCTTAGGAAGAAACAGAGTATCACAATATGAACTCCTGAAACTTTTCTTAACATGCTCAAAGTTAGCTATTTTTGGATATAGGTATAGTTCATGAATCCCAAAAAAATAATTTTTCATGAAATGACCTATTCTCAGGAATTTAAAAAATCCGGATGCCATTATCCTACTGCAACACTATTTTTCGAATATCCAAAATTC
>CAYSAH010000581.1:0-2599 GCA_964428945.1 uncultured Bacteroidaceae bacterium
AAGACCCCGGCCGGGGATCACATGGATGTTACCTTTGATATCAGCAAGAACAATATCAAACTCTTTCGATTCCAGGATAATAAGTGCCTTCTTGGCATCCTCTGCACATTCAACAATATACCCATCGTCAATAAACCAGTTGTAAAGGGAGTCCCTTACAGATAATTCATCATCAACAATTAAAATAGATACCTTGTCTGACATGATCCAATAATTTTAATTTCTGTCTATCGGTAATATAATTGAAATAAGTGTACCTTTTCCCGGATGAGAATCGACCATGATTCTCCCTTTATGATTTTCTACTATCCCATGTACTATTGCCAGGCCAAGTCCAATGCCACTGGTCTCTCTCTTGGTAGAGTAAAAGGGTTCAAAAATGTGTGGTAATTCCAGTTCGGAAATCCCAACTCCGTTGTCCCTGATATCGAGCCTGATATGGTTTCTGTCAGGATTTGAGGTCTTTATGCTGATCTCTCCATTCTCCAGGATAGCCTCTGTTGCATTAACCAGTAAGGCAACAACTGCCTGTTTGATCTGGTTAGGGCTGCAGAATAACTGGTCAATATCAGCCTTGTATTCCTTTAAAAATGAAATTTCTGCCATTTTAATACTATGCATCATCAGGGCAAATGTCTCATCCAGAACCTGGTGAATACTTGTAAGTTCAAAATCGTCCCTGTCCTTTCTGGAAAAATCCAGCAGTCCCTTAACAATATCCCCGCATCGCTTGGTTTCTGTCTCAATTAATTTCAGATTCTTAAGAATTGAGTCCTTTTTAGGATGATAAAACTCCGAATTATTTAGTTGTTTCTGTACGAGTTTGGCATATACAAGGATTCCAGACAAAGGATTATTGATCTCATGAGCTACAGAAGAAGAAAGTTTTCCAAGTGACGCTATCCTTTCCACATGGATCAGCTCATTTTGAGCCTCAGAAAGTGCTTCTGATTTCTTCTGCACTTTATATTCAAGCTGTTGAGACCAGTTTTGGAGTTCCTCTGTTGCGGCATCTATATGATCGAGCATGTTATTGAATGCCTCAGAAACCAAACGCATATCGTCCAGCAGGTGAGGCTCCAGTTTAAGCCTGATCGTAGTGTCTCCGCTGGAAACCGCCTCACTCGCCTTAATAATTGAATTTATCGGCCTTTTTATCCTTCTGCGTGTAAATAAAACCAGGAATCCAACCATAAATCCGGTGATCAGCAAGGCCAATACAAGAAAATCGGTTGAGGATCTTTCAACGAAACTATCCAGGTCCTTTAGCGGTAAATTAATTACCAGGGAGCCGAGTACTTCCTCTTCCTGCTTATGGGCATGACAAGCTGCAGTATAGCATGAAGCTTCATTTAGGATAGGCTTTCTTATCAGTAAATGCCTCGCACTACCATGATCCTGGAATACACCGCATTCTGGAGAATTTTCCAGGATCCTGTATTCCTTTTCCCTGTATGAAAACATGGATGAAATATCAGTATGGCAATCCTTGCAGTTTGGATTACGGTTATCCCCATAATCAGCTGACATAGAACTATAAGCCAGTTGATCATGTTCATTGTACATATTCACCTCATTGATGCCCGACATAGTGCTGATAATATCCAGCTCCCTCTGGAGCATGGCTTTATCGTTCTCGAGCATCGAATAGTAGATGGCTCCTTCAGCAATTGAACTTACCTGGTCACCTGTTTGCCGTATTGTAGTATCAAAAAGGTCTATGTAGATCTTACGAAAGACAATATTGAATAGTATAAAGAGAACAAATAATGACCCGGCGATGATAAAAACAACCCTGCCATATATTGATGACCTGAATCGGACATAGTTTCTGATCATTCCATTCCCTGCAATTCCCCTGGTAAATCTTCCGAGATTTCTCTTCTTCATAAGCAGGTCTTAAATAAATAAATTCTTATACCACTAAGATTCAGGAAGAATGGAGGTCGGAGGGCCTTTCAGAAAACAGAACCCCGGCATATTCTTTTCAGTTACACTGTTATTTGAATAACGGTATAATTTACGAAAAAAAATATTACTTAAACCAAAAACTCCCTTTGAAATTTAGTCCATACTTCTCCGGGCATTTCAGCCAATGGGAAATCAGCGAGTTCACCACCTTCCTGCAGAACAATTGCGGGTACTCCCTCCTTATAGGAACCTGCAGTATTTGTCAAAAAATCCTTGAACCTCGAGAGCTCATCATGTATCCAATCCACTGCCTCTTCATCCATTTTAAAGTTATTTATCTCATCCTTCCAGTTATCTGGCTTTACCTTACAAATCCAACCCCTTCCGTAAGGATCTTCATTAATAATTCCTTCGCCCTCAGATAAAGAGAAATTAAGTTCCTGAATTATACCGGAAATAGGAGAAGTTATTCTCAATCTTCGGTTTTCATGGAAGACAGTTGCAATCCAGTCTCCCTTGTTGATCTCTTCACCTGCCATCCTTAAAAAATCCACACCAAGCCCACCGGTCAGATGTAACAGTAAATCATCAAGTCCCACTTTTGCTGTTCCGGACTTCTCGAGGTAGGTCCATGTATGGTTCTTTCCATAAAACAAACCTCTTGGTATTCTGAGGACTGATTCCTTCA
>CAYSAH010000582.1:0-2597 GCA_964428945.1 uncultured Bacteroidaceae bacterium
GTTGGTTGGTCCTGATCGTAACAATTGTCATTTTTATCGGATCGATCTTTCTGACAAAAACTGTTGGTTTTGTCATGTTCCCCGAAGCAGATGAAGGACAGTTCCAGCTACAAATTGAATTACCTACAGGTGTCAATGTTGATGAGTCCCGCAGGATCAGTCAAAAAATTGATGATTTTCTCAAGCATAATTATCCGGAAATAACGCTTCAAAGTACTTCCTCAGGAAACGATGATAATGGGGGAATGATGTCTCTTTTCACCGAGCGGGGAAATCACATCATCAATGTATCTGCTATTCTTGTCAATCAGGAGGAAAGGGACCGCAGTGTTTGGGAAATATGTGATGGACTTAGGGATTACCTGGAAACCATTCCGGAAATTGCATCCTTTACAGTTACTCCAAACGGAGGAATGGGAAGCGGTGGAATGATGAGCAATGACATTGCCGTAGAAATATTTGGTTTCGATTTTACGAAGACATCTCTGATCGCTGAACAACTTGCCGATAGTATTTCATTGCTTAAAGGCGCAACAAACGTGAAGGTGAGCCGTGATCCTATTAAACCTGAACTTCAGATCATTCCGAACAGGGAGAAAATGGCGATGCACGGACTAAATACGTTTACGCTTGCAAATACAGTCAGAAACCGGATCGAAGGTCCCTTTGTGAGCAGGTATCGTGAAGATGGAAATGAATACGAAATACTTATCCGATTCGAAGAAGACCAGAGGAATTCAATCACAGACATTGGAAATATTCTGCTTACAAATCAACAAGGACAATCCATACGCCTGAAAGAAGTTTCTGATATACAAGAATTTTGGGTTCCGCCAAATATTGAACATAAAAGACGTCAACGGATAGTCAGTGTTACCGTAACACCTTATAAAGTACCGTTAAACGTTTTATCTGCTCAAATCGACGAAATCTTTAAGAATATTGATGTCCCAGGTGATGTTTATGTAGAATCGGGTGGCGCGGTTGAAGATATGAAGGAAACCATGCAGGATATAATGATGCTTGTACTCCTGGCGCTCGGCCTGGTTTATATTGTTATGGCAGCCCAGTTTGAATCCCTGAAAATGCCGCTGATCATCATGTTCTCTATTCCATTTGCATTTACCGGGGTGATCCTCGCTCATATTGTAACCGGAATCACCATAAGCACGATATCTATGATCGGAGGGGTGATGCTTATAGGTATTGTTGTGAAAAACGCTATTGTACTGGTGGATTTTATTAATCTTATGCGTGAACGCGGATATGAATTGAAAGAGGCAATAGTATTATCAGGAATCTCCAGATTAAGACCGGTGTTAATGACATCTTTTACAACCATACTCGGAATGTTACCCCTTGCAATGAGTAAGGGAGATGGTTCAGAAATCTGGAGCCCGATGGGAATTGCAGTCATTGGCGGTTTGATCTTCTCAACCTTTATTACCTTGATGCTTGTTCCTGTGGTTTATCATATGTTTTTAAGGAGAAGTGATTCCAGGAAGAAAAAAATTGAATTTAGTTTCCTGGATAATATTGAAAACTGAGGATAACATTTAAAAATATATATAAAATAAGCTTTGAGGGTGAGAAGGAAATGCATTCTCCCCTCAAAACTCAAAACTTAAAACAATGAAGGCAATTTTCGTCGTATATAACCAGGCTCATACCGAGAAGGTTGAGTACATGTTTGATAAACTAAAGATCCGTGGATTCACCCGCTGGACAAATCTTACCGGCAGGGGGAGTGAAACAGGCGATCCTCATATGAACACCCATACCTGGCCGGAACAGAACACTGCAAGGCTTACGATCGTTGAGGATGAGAGGGTCCCTCATTTACTTGAGGCTGTGAAACGCATGGACGAGATCAACAAGGACGTCGGGATCCGGGCATTTGTATGGAATATTGAGGATATGTATTAGGAATCCGGGTTAGAAAAGTGCTTCATCGCTTCGAAGGTTTTGAAAGATCCATATCTGCAGGAATATATTATTTCTGTGAAATCCTGAGTTATTCATAGGTATTCCCCGTAAATAAAAAATGGTTTTCTTTGATCATTATAATTTTAAAAGCATGAAAATTACCCTATTTGGAGCAAGTGGCAAAACCGGTCAGGTAATTCTAAAGGAAGCACTCGGCATGGGACACAAAATTACGGCATATGTCCGCAGACCCGGCTCAATAAGCATAGAACATCCTGATCTGCATATTATTGTTGGAAACTTAAATGAAGTCGATAAACTGGAGGAGGCAATTTTAGGTTCCGATGCCTGTATTTCGGCACTTGGCGGATCCTCTTTGAGAAAACGATCAAAAGAAATAACAGATGGCATTAACCTGATCGTTAAAATTATGGAGGAGCAGGGAGTAAAACGCTTTATTTACCTTTCATCCATTGGGGCTTCAGAGAGCCGTTATTATATGACGCCTATTACACGCTTTCTTATTTGTGATATTCTTCTCAGAATTCCACTTGCCGATCACAGTCAGAATGAAGGACTCTTGCGGGCAAGTAAACTTAGCTTTATGATCGTTCGTCCCGGAGGCCTGACAGACGGACAGAAAACCAGTAATCTTAAGTTTGGAGGCGAAA
>CAYSAH010000583.1:0-2596 GCA_964428945.1 uncultured Bacteroidaceae bacterium
AAGAACAGCTTTCTCCTGTAACCTTGAATCCATCGGCTTGTTGAAACCATTATTATATATTGAAAATATAACCTTCGACTCTGCAAATAACGGATCTTCCCTGTACGCCTTCTTAAGATAAACCGGGACAAGGGACGTGAACCATCCATGACAATGCACAATATCCGGCGACCATCTTAGTTTTCTCACCGTCTCAAGAACCCCCCTTGCAAAAAAAATCATCCTTTCATCATTGTCTTCGAAAAATTTTCCGCTTGAATCCTGCATGGTTGATTTTCTATGGAAATAATCCTCATTATCAATGAAATAAACCTGCATTCTTGCTGACTGTATCGAAGCAACCTTTATGATTAGCGGATGATCTGTGTCATCAATTATGAGGTTCATCCCGGATAACCTGATCACTTCATGCAATTGATTTCTTCGCTCATTTATACTACCATACCTGGGCATGAAGGTGCGTATCTCTTTACCTGTCTCCTGGATGCCCTGGGGAAGGTATCGCCCAATATGCGACATTTCATTCTCTGTTAGGTAAGGGCTTATTTCCTGGGAAACGAATAAAACTTTTACACTTTCCATTATTATTCAGGACTTGTTTTTAGAATATGCAAAGGTACTAAAAATTATTTAGACCTCAAGTTATTCCTTGCTTACAATACACGCCATATTCATTTCATCATTAAGCCTGTAAGTTTGGAATTTAATGGGAATAGCTATCTTTGCGGTCTTGTATATTAAATGATGATCATTAGCAAAACGGATGCGCTCAGGGATGCACTCAACACTGCGCGCAGTGAAGGACGCAGCATAGGCCTTATACCAACAATGGGAGCACTGCACCGCGGACATCTTTCACTTATTGAGACGTCTGTTTCAAGTGGGGATTTTGTTGTTGTAAGTATTTTTGTAAACCCAACTCAATTCAATGATCCAAAGGATCTGGAACGCTATCCAAGAGATTTGAATGCAGACCTTAAATTGCTGGACCGATTCCCGGTAGATATTGTTTTCGCACCCTCAGTAGAAGAGATGTATCCTGAAGAAGATACGAGGAAATTTGACCTGGCTCCCCTGGACAGGATCATGGAGGGCAAACATCGGCCAGGTCATTTCAATGGTGTGGCCCAGATCGTTAGTAAATTATTTTATGCCATCTCTCCTGACAGGGCATATTTCGGACAAAAGGATTTCCAGCAGCTTGCCATTATAAAAAAACTGGTTGCACTGCTCAATCTGAATATTGATATTATTGGATGCCCCATAATCAGGGAAGATGACGGACTTGCAATGAGCTCCCGGAATCAGCTTCTTGTACCCGAGGAACGTGCAGCTGCTCCACTGATCAATAAAACACTCGAAAAAGCTGCAAAAAACTATACCCGCTACTCATCAGGTGAAGTAAGAGACCAGGTGATCAAAGAGATAAACCAACACCCACTAATGAAGGTTGAGTATTTCGATATAGTTGATGATCAAACCCTTATATCGATCCGGGATTGGAATGAAAGCAAAAACAAAATAGCTTGCATCGCGGTTCAATTAGGTAGTATCAGGTTGATCGATAACAGATATTTTGATTAAATTTGCAGTATGAACATCGAAGTAGTAAAATCAAAATTACACAGGGTCAAAATTACAGAGGCAAATTTGAATTATGTTGGTAGTCTGACCATTGATGAGGATCTTATGGATGCTGCCGGTCTTATTGAATTTGAAAAGATCCAGGTTGTGAACATCAACAATGGTGAACGCCTTGAGACTTATGTAATTACAGGCGAAAGAGGGAGTGGGGTAATCTGTATGAACGGGGCTGCTGCAAGGAGAGTGCAGGTTGGAGACCTTATTATTATTATTTCTTATGCCTCAATGGATTTTGAAGAGGCCAAAACATTCAAGCCAAAGATAGTCTTCCCTGATTCAGGAACAAACAAACTCGTTTAAGATCCCGTTTTGAAAAAATCAATTCTGAAAATCTTCCGCTACCTGGCATTTCTTGCCCTGGGATTAGTATTGCTCTATTTTGCCTTCCGCAATGTAGATTTTGGAGAAATGAAAATTATACTATTAAATGCAAGATACAGCTGGGTGCTCCTGTCCATTTTATTCTCCATCCTCGCATTTATAAGCAGGGCAAAGCGGTGGAGCATTCTTATCGAGCCTCTTGGACACAAACCCAGTTTGTGGAATACCTATAATGCATTGCTTTTTGGTTACCTGACAAATTATGCCCTTCCCAGGATGGGCGAGGTGACAAGATGCATAGCTTTGGGCAGGAAGGAAAAAATTCCGGCGGACTCTCTTATAGGTACAGTTGTTGTTGAACGTGGCATTGATCTGCTCTCCCTGCTTACCATAATGTTTCTATTGCTGGTGGTCAGGTTTGAAAAATTCGGAACCTTTTTCCGGAAATACATTTTTGATAACCTGAGTGAAAAGACTTCCGGAATGCTAGGAGGAAGTTTTCTCCTCGGGGGCATTGTTGCCGCGCTCTTGATCTTATTCTTGTCAGCGCTCCTGTTTAGGAAGAAATTGTTACGTACTATCGCTGGACAAAAGCTATCTGGGTTTATTTTTCGATTTTCTCAGGGCTTTA
>CAYSAH010000584.1:0-2590 GCA_964428945.1 uncultured Bacteroidaceae bacterium
GGATAAGCGCTGAAAGCATCTAAGCACGAAGCCTACCTCAAGATGAGATCTCCCTTAAGGGCCGTTAAAGACGATGACGTTGATAGGCTACAGGTCTAAAGGCAGTAATGTCAAAGCCGAGTAGTACTAATTGCCCGTGAGCTTTCTTTAAAGGCTAATTAAAAAATCTTTACCAGCATGTTAAACATATTGTATACACCAAAATTAAGGCGTATAGCCCTCCTTCGCCAAAAGGCTACGGCGGGCAAAGATTTTAGGTGACTATTGCGATGGGGAACCACCTCTTACCATTCCGAACAGAGAAGTTAAGCTCATCAGCGCTGATGGTACTGCATTAGTGGGAGAGTAAGTCATTGCCTATCTTTTTCTTAAATCCTGTTCCGGTTTCCGGAACAGGATTTTTTATTAAAAGCAGCATTCAAATTTACCTTTCTTTTCAACTCCTTTACAACTTATCAACTTTCTGTCTTCATAACTTTATAATCTTTGGCTCCGGAACTGAATGATCATTAAGCGGATCAGATTTATCTTTATGATGTATTTTGATGAAACACATTTTAATACATACTCTAATCATTATGGGCTTCCTCTCAGTTGAGGTGGCAGGACAGGTTGTCGATACATCCAGGAACATTAACTCCTGGAAACTTATGCATAACTATTCCAGGTTTGAAGATGTTGAACTCGATACAAGCCTGTTCGATGTACATACAGACTTTAATCCACTCAACAGAAACGGGATGGCCTATGAAAACCTTGGAATTATTGGCAACGCAGCCCAGAGCCTCAGCTTCTTCGAAAGGCCGGGTAATGACCAGTTCCTCTTTGGTTCCAGCCTTTATCCTTACCTGGCAACTCCTGACAGAACGATCTTCTTTAATACACGGAATCCCTTTACGGAAATCATGTATTCTACCCTTCTTGGTGTTGAATGGAAGGAAGAGACCATAAGATTTTTGCATTCCCAGAATATGGACCCCTATTCCAATATAGGTATTGATTTTGAGCTGCTTAGCGGCAAGGAACTTTATGATAATGAAACGGCCAGGGCAACAAAATTTACACTTTTTGGCAGCAGGGCCAAAGAAAAATATTCAGCCTTTGGCACATTCCATTTTAATCGCTTTAATAACAAGGAGAACGGGGGAATACTGGATCCTGATGCATTCAGAAACCACAGCGAAGCAGAAAATTGGCTCTATGATGTTAACCTGTTATCGGCATCTTCAAGCTATTCGAACATGGAGCTTTTCTATACCCAAAAATTTGTTATCTCTGAAAAGAAGTTTTATACCGATTCATTGGGTGTCACAACTGATTCGGGTAAAAACGTTTCTTTTAATCACCAACTGGTGGCAGTAAGGAACAGGAGACAATACCAGGACGATTTTAACCTGACAGCTATTCCTGCATTCTATGATAGTTTTTACTATTTCAATGGCGAAGTAATGGATTCCGTAGTGAATGACAAAATATCAAATACCATTCAGTTGATTCTTGGGGATCCCTATAAGGATAAGCTCTCTGCAAGGGTCTATGCAGGTCATGAATTCTCAAGATATGGTCAAAGATCGCCCGAACTCTACCAGGTTTTTTCGTATTTTGATACGCTGAGCAAAACTCCGCTTGTTCTTGACTCGGTTTTTAAAGATACAGCATCAGCAGTTTTTACTAATGAATTTTTCAATGAACTGTTTATCGGCTTTCACCTGGCAGGTCCCCCTGAAAATCTGTGGTACTGGAATGTCGATGGAAAATATTACCTTTCCGGATATTACAGGAATAATTTTGTTGCAAATGCAACTTTTGCCCGCCAGGTTTTTAAAACCTACAGACTCGGCTTGCGAGGAAACATTGAAAACCGGAATGTAAGTTATTATCATAACCATTACTCTTCTGCATTCTTTAAGTGGGATAACGATTTTAAACCTTCACAATTGCTAAGGGGTGAAGCATTTTTAAGCAATGCCGAAAAGAGACTTGATGCTGTATTCTCTGCCGGTATTTTAACAAATTATCTCTACTGGGACGAGAATGCACTTCCTTCACAATATGATAAAACAGCATATATTTTCGCAATAAACCTTGTTAAACATTTTAAAATCTCAGGGTTCAATTCTGATAATAAAATTTTAATCCAATATTCAAATGCAGAGGAGGTACTCAGATTACCCCTGGCAGCAATTAAAACCTCTAATTACTGGGAGCAGGTACTTTTCAAAGGTGCCCTGACTGCCCAGATAGGTATTGACCTCTATATGACAAGCTCTTATACCGGAAATGCTTATATGCCGGCAACTGGTGTATTTTACCTGCAAAACGATGAAACTGTAGGAGGATACCCCTTTGTTGACGTTTTCCTCGGGATCCAGATCAAGTCTGCAAGAATATTTGCATCCTTAAATAATGGATTGGCCGGGATAATAAGCAATAACTACTTCACTACAGCCAGTTACCCCGCAAAACCTGCATTTTTCAGGTTCGGACTGGGCTGGACTTTCCATGATTAATTAATGCTATAAAACATTTCGGCACGAAATTTGTTAAGTAAGAGCCAATGCGAAATGAAAACAAAATCGCTATGAAAATT
>CAYSAH010000585.1:0-1617 GCA_964428945.1 uncultured Bacteroidaceae bacterium
GTAATTGATCGGATCAAGGTGCAAAAATGAGGTCACTGAGCCTTTGCCTGAATTATATCCACCCACAGAGAACCCCCCTTTAGTTCCTTTCCCGGGCGACTCATTTATATAGATCCTTACACTGTCAGGAGTTACCCTCATGTATTCACTTGTATAACCTTTCTTGTTTGAATTATACCCTCCTACTGCAAATCCTCCTTTAACACCTTTTGATGTTCCATCATCTACAAATACCCTGACACTGTCGGGTGTCACCCTGAAATATTCGTTGGTATAGCCCTTCTTGTTCGAATTATATCCCCCCACTGCAAATCCCCCCTTAACTCCTTTCAGGCTTTCTTCATCAACAAACACCCTGACCCCTTCATTGTAAACTGCAAAAACAATGGAACCATCTTCCCTTTTTACTTCAAATAAGGCTTCATCGGGCAATTGTCCCTGCGCTTCCATTACCTCCAGGTTCTTCAAAGGCATATCGACTTCACCGGCATGCATTGCATATGGCACAGATACGAGTGGTGATGTACCCATTACGGTAAAATCAGTTCCATTTTCAGGATCTATTTCAACCTTAAGGAAATAGCTATGTTTGGCCCATTCGATCAAACTGAAATCACCACTGATTATATTGCCGTCCCCGATAAGTGCATTGATATATCCCTGGCTATTCGAAGTAAGCTTGTGCGTTTCAGCGTACCTTACAATCCCGGTTTCATAGTCTTCCAGGATACTGAATTTCAAGGATACCGCCTTGTCAGCAAGAGGATGATTATCAGCATCTCTGATTACAGACTGGTAATTGAACAGACCGGGAGTCTGCCCAATTACGGCCGGGGATGCCAGAAACAGACATACCAGAACCATAACTGAAGTTTGAAAAACTTTTTTCATTTCGCAATTATTTAGGGTTTATTACTTAAACAAGTTAAGCCAAAAGTACGTGTAAGTCAATAGCTTAAATCTTTGGACATCCCCCATTTTTCCTGGCTTACAATTTGTTCATCTCCTGAAACAAGAGTTCAGCTTGAAATGCAGTGAAATTGAATGAAAATACTGGGGTATGTACAATGTAAATTTACCTTGACTCACTTTTCCTTTTACGATACTTTTTGATTTTGCTGATTTCCGGATAATCTAATATCTCTTATGCACAATCACTTATAATTTCTTCAATAATTTTAACTAAATTGAACAGTCTTTATCCACCCAATCAAGAACATATAATAAACCCTGATCCCAATGAAAATATTGAATTATTGCTTCGAGCCCCTGAGAAACATTTCTTTCTGGATCCTGTTATCGATCCTTACCCTTGCATCCTGCAAACCGGAAGAAGCTCTCTCTCCTCAACTCCCGCGAAGTACACCGGAAGAAGAAGGAGTATCTTCTCAATCAATTATCGATTTCCTGGATGCCGTCGGACCAAGTGGACAGGAACTTCACAGTTTCATGATCCTCCGACACGGTAAGGTCATAGCAGAAGGATGGTGGGACCCTTATAAAGCGGAATTAAAGCACACGCTCTATTCCACAAGTAAAAGTTTTACCTCAACTGCGATAGGATTTGCTGTAAACGAGAAACTGCTTACTGTGGATGATAAGGTGATCTCTTTTTTC
>CAYSAH010000585.1:1627-2590 GCA_964428945.1 uncultured Bacteroidaceae bacterium
AGATCTTCCCGATACGATAAGTGAAAACCTGGCAGCCATGAGGGTGAAAGATCTCCTGTCGATGAGTGCAGGTCAGGATCCTGAGCCCACATTTGCAAGGGTACTTCCTTCCGGGAATTGGGCACAAGCTTTCCTTTCCGCCCCTGTTCCAAATCCTCCGGGAAGCAAATTCCTTTATAACTCTGCTGCAACCTACATGCTCTCGGCAATTGTTACAAAAGTTACCGGGGAAACAGTGCTTGAATATCTGACACCGCGCTTGTTCGACCCTCTTCAAATTGAAGGAATGGACTGGGAGGTGGATCCCGACGGGATCAATGTTGGGGGATGGGGACTGCGCCTTAAAACTGAAGATATGGCCAAATTCGGTCAGTTATTCCTGCAAAAAGGTAAATGGAACGGACAACAGGTAGTGCCGGAATCATGGGTGGAAGAAGCCACCACAAAGAAGATCGACCAGGCTCCTGAGATGTCGGAGGAGGAGAAGTCAGGCAGCGACTGGCTGCAAGGCTATTGCTACAAATTCTGGAGGTCGAGACACAATTCATACAGGGCGGATGGAGCCTATGGCCAATACATCCTTGTATTACCTGAGAAGGATGCAGTCGTAGCAATTACTGCAAATGCCTCTGACATGCAGAAAGAACTGAACCTGGTCTGGGACTATATCCTTCCGGGAATGTCGGATGAAAAATTGGAAGCAGATGATAAAACTTACGGAGAATTGCTTTCAAAAATCGCAACCCTGGCAATTTTACCCCCGGAAGCCGGTGAAAACAAGGAGCTGGAACAGGAACTGTCAGGAAGTAAATGGTCATTTGGCAATGGAGAAGGCGAAGAAACATTTACCTTCAATTTTAAAGACGGAAATTGTGATGTTGATTATGTAAATATTTCAGGCGTAAACTATCACTTTGCCTTTGGAGCCGGAGAATGGGTCCTGGGAGAAACCGACAGGCCCGG
>CAYSAH010000586.1:0-2589 GCA_964428945.1 uncultured Bacteroidaceae bacterium
CAGGCCAGGAAACTGACGGAAGGCATTCAATCGCAGGAATCGATATATACTGCAGAAAAACACACGGTGCATTCCATGGAGGACCTTCACCTTATCTTCAATAATTGGAAGCATCAATTTGACAAAAAGAATGGTGGTTCCCTCGGAGCCCCCAAATTTCCCCTGCCTTCGGGTATGAACTTCCTTCTGTTCTTTCATTACCTGAGCGGGGATAATGATGCCCTTGATGCAGTAAGAACCACACTTACTAAAATGTCACATGGCGGCATTTATGACCAGCTTGGCGGAGGATTTGCACGCTATTCCACAGATGAAAACTGGAAGGTCCCCCATTTTGAAAAAATGCTCTACGACAATGCACAACTTGTAAGTCTCTATGCCTCTGCATTCAAGGCAACTGGCGATAAAACCTATAGGGATGTTATTACGGAGACTCTGAAGTTCATTGAACGGGAGATGACCTCTCCTGAAGGCGGATTTTATTCAGCCCTCGATGCAGACAGTGAGGGTGAGGAAGGAAAATTCTATGTTTGGAGACTGGGAGAACTGAGCCCAGTACTGGATGAAAATGCAGGTATTTTTGCTGATTATTTTAATATTACTCAGAAAGGAAACTGGGAAGAAGGCACCAATATTCTCTACAGGTCAGGCTCAGATGAAGCCTTGTTAAAAATGAATTCTTTATCAAAAGAACAGCTTTATACAATAATCAGCGACTCAAAACAGAAGCTCCTGGCTACCAGGGGCAAAAGGATCAGGCCGGGCAGGGACGAAAAAATACTTACTTCCTGGAATGCCCTGATGATAAAGGGATATGTGGACGCTTATACAGCACTCAGTGAAAAGGCTTACCTGGGAAAAGCAATAAAGAATGCAGAATTTCTAAAAAAATACATGATCAGAAAGGACCTGGGGATATACAGGAATTTTAAGGATGGAAAAGCTACGATCCGGGGATTCCTCGATGATCATGCCTTTACCATCTCAGCCTTTATCTCCTTGTACCAGGCAACATTTGATGAAAAATGGTTAACAGGGGCAAGGGAACTTTGTGCCTGTACAATTAAGCATTTTTACGATCCTGCCAGCGAAATGTTCTTCTACACTTCCGATTTAGACCCTGAACTGATCGCAAGGAAAATGGAAGTCGCTGATAACGTGATCCCTTCTGCCAGTTCTGAAATGGCCAAAAACCTGTTTCTTCTGGGAAAGTACCTTGAAAATGATGATTACACAAGCAAGGCAGAATCAATGCTTCAGAATGTAAAGGAACATGCGCTTGCTGGCGGCCCCTATTATTCCAACTGGGATATTCTCCTCGCATGGCTGGCAGAGGAACCTTTTGAGGTAGTAATCTTAGGTCCTGAACATGAAAAGGCCAGAACTGAATTTGGAAAGCATTACCTTCCGAATGTACTCCTGTCAGGGGGAGCTTCTGAAGGTCTGATTCCACTCTTTCAAAACAGGCTCGTACCGGGTCAAACAACGATCTATGTTTGCAGGAACAGGGTTTGTCAGTTGCCTGTAACTTCTGTAGCTGAGGCACTGAGCCAAATCAACAGGTAAAAGACTTTAATCTTTGATCACATTTACCATGCAATATTAATTTCCCGGAACCAGACTCGACCGTCAAATAAAAGCTTTTACTGAACAATATCTGTTCCTGGCTGGCACATCCTTTCATAATAAGAAACATTCTGAATTAATTGCTGACAATCAGGTTATAGAGACAAAAAATTATATTTACAAGATCATAAAAAGAAATAAAAAATATGCTTCAAAGATTTTTGCTTTTATTCGTTTTCATCATTTCCCCACTTTTCCTTCAGGCGCAGAATACTCCGCCATCCTGTGTAATTACTGCACCTCATAACAATGCATATTTCCAGGAAGGCAATGATGTTACAATTCTGGTTTATGCAAGCGACATCGGGGGAAGCTATTTGGGAGGAAGTGTTTCAAAAGTGGAATTTTTCAGCGATGATATAAAACTGGGCGAGGCAACATCGGCAAGCTCAAATACCTATTCATTCGTCTGGCAGGATATTCAGGCAGGAAGCTACAGGATCACTGCCAGGGCAACTGATAATGATAACGCAGAATTTACTTCTGCCGGAGTTATAATCTCTGCAGGTACCGATGAGGTCAAATCATTAGGCATCAGTGCAGGACGGGGAAAATATCTCGCCAATGTTATTTCATATAATGTTCGGGGTGATTTTAATACCTACTGGAATGGGGTCACGGCAGAGAATGGTTGTAAATGGGGATCCGTGGAAGGAAGCCGTGATGTGATGAAATGGACAGATGCTGACAGGGCATACAATCATGCAAAGAACAATTACATGAGTTTCCGCTACCATGCTCTGGCATGGGGAAGTCAATATCCCTCATGGATAACGAGTTTAACCCCGGAAGATTTCCAGGATGAGATGGAGGAATACATGGCCGCGGTGGCAGACAGGTACCCTTTAATAGATCAGATCGATGTGCTGAATGAATGTATGTACCTGAATACGTGGAACGGCGAGGAGCATGCTGCAGGAACACCTTATTTCAGGGCTGGTTTAGGCGGTGCGGGTGCAAGTG
>CAYSAH010000587.1:0-2090 GCA_964428945.1 uncultured Bacteroidaceae bacterium
ACCCTCGAAAAGGAGCCAATTTTCATAATCATGACCGCCTTTGCATCCGTGGATACAGCGGTTCAGGCACTGAAGAACGGGGCATTCGATTATGTTACAAAACCTTTCGACCCGGATGACCTGTCACACCTGATAAGAAATGCAGCAAGGCAGGTCGCTCTCCAGGCAGAAAACCAATCACTGAAGGAAAAAATCACCTCCTTGTCGGATGTGGAGGATATCATCGGCGAGAGCGATGCATTGAAGAAGGTTTTACACGATGTTGAAAGTATTGCCCAATCGAGTTCCTCGGTCATCATCACCGGGGAATCCGGCACCGGGAAAGAGCTTATTGCAAGAGCAATACACTCAAATTCATCCCGGAAATATTTCCCTCTCATTAGTGTGCATTGTGGGGCACTAACCGAATCACTCCTTGAAAGCGAGTTATTCGGTCATGAACGCGGCGCATTTACCGGGGCAAGTTTCACGAGAAAAGGCAGGTTCGAAATGGCCGACGGTGGGACTATCTTTCTCGATGAAATAGCAACCATATCTCCAAAGATGCAGGTGGAATTACTTCGGGTACTGGAATCCAAAACTTTCGTGAGGGTTGGAGGAAGCAAGGAATTGTCCTCGGATTTCAGGGTGATCTGCGCAACAAACCGTGACCTGAACGGAATGGTAAAGAATGGCACTTTCAGGGAGGATCTGTTCTATCGACTCAATGTACTGAATATAAAAATCCCACCTCTGAGAGACCGCAAGGAAGATATACCACTCCTGGTGAACCATTTTATTGATAAGTATTGTAAATCAATGAGCCGGAATGCTCTTTCAATAGAACCCTCAGCGATGAGGCACCTTATGAATTTCGAGTTTCCGGGCAATGTCAGGGAACTGGAGAATATGGTGGAAAGGGCAATTGTTGTCGGAAACGGAAAAGAGATCAAGCTGAAAGACCTTCCAATGGGCATGGAAGTACTGAGCAGTTCAGTCGAGAGCCTGGAGGAACTTGAAATGAAGCATATTCAGAAAATACTTGATAAATATAACTGGAATATTTCCCGCTCTGCAATGGCTTTGAATGTTGACAGGGCAACACTTTACAATAAGATCAAAAAATTCGGACTGAAAAAGAATTAGAACCGTATCAGGGTGAATAATCTTCAGATTCAAGCATTTAATCAGGTTGAAAAGACATAAGATCATTATAATTACTTGTGGTAAGTTTGAAAAGAGAACGACCCAGTATATCATGAAGAACATTTCCTCTGTTTTTCATCTCGATGTGGATCTCGTGGAGAGTTCGCTGGAAGTATCACAATTTTATAACCCGGCAAGAAGACAATATAATGCTGATCTCTTGCTTGAGTTTTTATCCTCATGCGCCCCCCCGGGATATTTAAAATATATGAGTCTGTTCAGAGGAGATCTATTTATTCCCATTCTTACCTATATTTTTGGCCAGGCCCAGTTAAATGGTATATATGGAATAGCCTCCCTTTTCAGGCTCCGTAATGAATTATATGGATTAAAAGAGGATTATGAACTTATGCTGGAGCGCTTCAATAAGGTAATTATTCATGAACTGGGACATACCTTTGGACTGATCCATTGTTATCATCCGGCCTGTATCATGAGGGCGAGCACTTACGTTGAAGATATAGATCAAAAGGATCAGAGTTTTTGTGCAAGCTGCAGGATGAAACTGGAAGAAAATATAGCAGCAACGGGAAACCTCAGGATTTAGAAGCAGGATCGTTTTAGTTTGTCAAAGTATATTTTACAGTATATGCTTATCAACCTTGGAAATGTGGAATAATAGAATTTTGGATGAAGGAAAGGGAATGGATCGGGGATTGAAACAAAGATAAATGTACAGTTTGTGATGTTGTAAAAAATTTTATGCTGACCGTACCGGGAATCTCCCAATTGGGTAAATGATTGAAATATACTTCTGCCTGAAATCAGATATTACGTTATTGAGGAGCAAAAAAAGAGGCTGCTCTGCAGTCAGCCTCTTTTTTATTTCATTTCAGGCGCTTTCAGGCCAGGGCATTTCAGAAAATATACCTGGCGGAAAAAGCTGCCCCGTCAACCCAGAAACT
>CAYSAH010000587.1:2100-2589 GCA_964428945.1 uncultured Bacteroidaceae bacterium
GTTAATTGCCGGTTTCCAGTCCAGGCTGAGGTTGATGGGTATCTCCTCGAAATTATATTCAATCCCCAGGATCCCGTCTATACCGATTACCATGTAGCTTGTTCCGGATGTACCCCAGGTGGTGTAAGTTCCATTCCAGAAACCAATATGTCCGCCAAATCCATAGTACCAGTTCAGGCGCTCAACATCAAATGCCTGGTACCTGTGCAATTCGTACAAAGCTGTGACAGATATACCCTGCCAGCGTGTTGTGACAATACCTTCAACAGCACTTTTTTCACCCAGAAAATGTTTGATTGTAATACCATTATAATAACCACCTCTCAAACCTATACCAGTTGAGTAATCCTGTGCATTCATGCTGGAACCTGCGGCAATTAAAATAACAAGGGCTAATAAATACTTTTTCATGATTTTTATTTAGGTTGTGAACATAAAATATTACCGATAACAAATGTATGAAATATTATGTTCGTATTATTTCCGGTT